>NZ_JBAQXC010000020.1:0-10466 GCF_049299235.1 Rhodococcus sp. (in: high G+C Gram-positive bacteria)
GGGATTACGAGACCCGACCCGATCATCATGAGGCGATGGTCCACGTCGCGATGATCGCCACGATGTCACGTCGGCTTGCCCGTTCTGCTTGACCCTCGACCCGGAGTTTTCAGATGCACTCTGAGAAAACCTCAATGAAGTTGGAATTGAGCAGCAACAGAGGCTGCGCCGGCAAGGTCGGCATCCCGGAGACCAGGAATGGGAGCAATGCGGGGTCTTCCAGCAAGTCTGCCGGCCCCGGATCTCGACCGTGGTCACCGGAAAGCGCCCGGACGGCTCCTCTTACTCGGAGGGACTCGCGGCGAACGTCGAGATGTTCGACCTCACCTACCTCGATCCCGGTATGGTGCGCCGCGGGCATGAGTTCGAGTCCGTGGCCCCGCTGATGTGGCTCGAAGGCGGTGCCCGCGGACCCCGCATCGACGAAGTCCCCGAGAAAGGCTGGGCACTCACCGGCGCGTACGGCGTTCTGTTCGACGTCGACGTGCTCACCGCATTTGCTGACGCCGTGACCGACGCCGCGACCAGTGGAACGCCCCCTGCGGTGGTGTTCGTCATCACCGACTCCGAGGCCGAGTACCAACAGGCCGTCGAGCGGCTCCCGGTCGGGATCGAGACCGTCCAGCTCTACGAGGACTACCTGTCGAACTACACCATCAACATCACCGGTGGTGGGCGGTGAAGTTCACACTGGAGCCGTACCAGAGCACCGCGGTCGAATCGGTGCTCACCCACCTGGCCAAGGCCCGAGCCGGCTACCTCGACGACGGGGAGCGCACCGCCGTCGGTCTGACCGCGCCCACCGGCGCCGGCAAGACCGTGATCGCGACGGCGGTGCTCGAAGGGATCTACAAGGGCACGCCCACGCGGACTCCGAACCCGGACATGACGGTCCTGTGGATCACCGATGACCGCTCGCTCAACGCGCAGACGATCTCCAAGATCACCCAGGCCTCGGGCGGATCGATCGACATCAACCGCATCCGCTTCCTCGGCGAGGTCGACCACCGCACGCTCGAACCCGGTCACATCTACTTCGTCCACATCCAGGCGATGCAGAAGAACTCGACGCTGCACGCCGTCCGGCCCGACGGCACCCACAACGACAAGCGCACCCACGGCGCCTGGGACATGATCGCCAACACCGTCCGGGAACGCGGCGAAGACTTCCTGGTCATCTGGGACGAGGCGCACCGCGGCGCGGGCACCAAGAACACCGACCGCAAATCGATCGCCGGCACCATCGTCGGCGGGGGCACCACGAACATCGGCACCGTCCAGCCGCCGGCCCCGGTGGTGCTGGGCATCTCGGCGACGCCGGACCGATTCCAGGCCGCCATGCAGGCCGCGGACCGCACCATGCGGCTGGTCGAGGTCAAGGCCGGCGACGTCCGTGAATCGGGTCTGCTCAAGGACCGCATCCTGCTGCGCAGTCTCGGCGAGTCGCAGTCGGCCGACAACACGATGCTCGCCCTGGCCGTCGAGGACCTGAAGTCCTCCGACCAGGCGTGGCGCATCCACCACGCGACCACCGGCGACCGGCCGGTCGAGCCTTTGCTGGTGGTCCAGGTCGAGCAAGGTCTGTCTCCGGCGAAGGAGGAGGCGCGGCTCGCCGAGATCCTCGCGGTGATGGAATCGGCCTGGCCCGCGTTGTCGGACTACGCCGTCGCCCACGCGTTCGGCGACCACGGCCAGTACAAGGTCGGCGACAAGACCGTCCGATACCTCCCGCCCGAGGCCATCTCCGGGGACGATCAGGCCCGCGTGGTGCTGTTCAAGTCCGCGCTGACCACCGGCTGGGACTGCCCGCGGGCCGAGGTGATGATCTCCTTCCAGAACAAGGACAGCTACACCGAGATCGCCCAGCTGATCGGACGATTGGTCCGCACGCCGCTGGCCAAGCGTGTCGACGGCGGCGACGACCGCCTCAACGAGGTCGCCGCGTACCTGCCCGGGTTCCGCACCGAACACGTCGCCCGCGTCGTCAACGCCCTGACCGAGGACGAGACCGTCGAGGTCGACGTCGTCGTCGCCCCCGTCGTGTGCGAGAAGTCAGCCGATGTGCCCCCCGAGCTGTTCGATCTGCTCGACTCGCTCCCGTCCTACACACGGCAGAGAACAACGTTCAGTTCCCGTACCGCCCAGCTGATGCGCCTAGCCGCCGCCCTCACCGAGCACGACCTCCTCGAGCAGGGCTCGGCCAAGGCCAAGCAGTGGATCGTCGACCAGATGCGCGCCGCCGACGGACAGCGCAGCAGCGAAATCGACGCCAAGGTCGAGGACATCATGTCCCTGACCATCAGCACCACGATGGTCGCCTACGGCGAAGCGCTCATGCAGAGCGTCGGCAGGTCCGCCACCCCCACCAACGAGCGCGACCTCGAGGGCTACTTCCGGAAGGCCAAACGTCTGCTCCCGGACGGCTCGGCCAACTGGTACTACAACGACCTGTGCGATCGAGGCGAGGACGACATCGACGCCTCGGCCCGCCTGGCCGCGATGGCCGACCTCGGATTCAAGACGGTCATCGAGGAACAGGCAGCGGCCCTCATCGACAACTGGCGTCAGCAGCACGCCGCCAAGGTGTCGGCGAAACCGCGCCATGTCCGGGACCAGATCGAACCGCTGTGGCACCTGGGCGGAACGCCGATGCTGCCGACCACGGTCGCGGTCCGCGACGCCTACCCAGCAGCAACCGAGAAGGTGCGCGGTGCGACCGTCGAGCCGATCGACACCTACCCCTTGCACCTCTACGTCATCCCGGCGGGCAAGCCCGACGCCGGCAAGTTCCCCGTCGACACCTCCCGCTCGTCATGGGAGCAAGAAGTCCTCGACTCCGAACTCGACTCCGACACGCTCGTCGGCTGGTACCGCAACCCGTCATCCGGCCGGCACGCGTTGGCAGTGCCGTACGAGTTCGGCGACAAGCACCAGCTCATGCACCCCGACTTCCTGTTCTGGCACGACGACGGCGACGGCCAGTACGTCATGGACATCGTCGACCCGCACCGCTTCGACCTCGCCGACACCTCGGCCAAGTGGTCCGCGCTGGCACGCTACGCCCAGGACCACGCCGACCGCGTCCGCCGCTGCCTCGCCGTCGCAAAGGTCGGCGAATCGCTGCGGGCCTTGGACCTCACCGCCCCCGGCATCGACGAACGCATCGCCGCGGCCACGAATCAGAACCTTCTCGAGGCGATCTTCGTCGCCGAGGGGGTGTCGTATCCTTGACCACCCCAATACCAACTGGGGGATGAGAGTGGGGCAGCCGAACAGAGGGCGTTTTCTCGACCGACCGACCCCCTGGGTGGACCCACCCCCGCCGGGACCGACCGTTGTCATCGACATCGATGGTCCACTGGCCAAGATGGACGCGTTCACCTACCTGATTTAGGCCCCCAAGTACAAGGACCGGGACTGGAAGGCCTTCCACAGGCACTTCAGCGACGCCGCGCTCAACCGGCCCGGCGGCCGCCTCGTCCGCGACCTTGCCGGCGCGGGCTTGACCATCGCGTACACCACAACGCGTCTCGGCGCGTTCATGCCGACCACGGACTACTGGATCCGGCAGAACTCCCTACCTCCGGGACATATCGAGTGCCGCGACTTCTGGACCGACGGCACCGTCCGCCCAGCCCTCGACATCAAGCGCCGGCATTGGTGGAAATGGGTCGACAAGTACGAGGACCGGTCACCGGTCGTGGCCTGGATCGACGACGACCCCGAGGCTGTGGCGATGCTCGCCGAGCAGGGCTGTCCGGCCTGGCAGTTCGACCAGCTCGTCGGCGAGCATCGAGCCGGAAACCTGCTGCCGACGATCGAGCGCGGCCCCGGCCCGCGGTCGAGTTCGCCGAGCAGCGCGCCGCAGCCCGATTTTCGACGAGGCCGAAACGGTCCGCCAACGCACACACCCGAAATGGCAGCAGGCACACGCAGCCCGCATGAAGCAGCAGCGGCAGAAGGAACACCGCCAACGGCTCGCCCAGGCGTGACCGGCGACGGTCGACTGTCCTCGCCGGCACCGACACCGGTCCTGACGAGGCACTCGCGTGGGCGGAAGTGACCGGGCGTCCGGCGCCCCGGTCCGACGGCTCTCCGCGGGTGGTGAGACCGGTGTGGGGTGGGTGTGGGGCCGGGGTGTACCGTGGCCGTCGGTCACGCGCGGTCACCCCCGAGCGTGCGGGCCGTGCGCCCCGGCCTCTCCCCCCGACGCCGGGGCGCTGGCCTTTTCAGTATGTATATGTAGTGGCCCCCCGACGGCGGGGATCAACTCGCTATCCATGTACAAGCGGGAAACAGCACGTCCGCTGGTACGTTGCGAGACTCTTCCTAGATTCGTGGTGAGCGGATCATGTGACGCGACCAAGAACGCGGCCGGCGCGAGCCAGCTTCTCGCGCTCGCGATCCGCGGCGCGGGCGGACGCTGATCGTCGGCGCGAGTCGGCACGAGCACGTGAATCGACAAGCCGCGCAACCGTTGACGGATGCCACCGTCCGCCGCGTTTCGCGGGCACGCCAGCGTCGTTGAGGCGGCGGGCGATAGCTCGCACGCCGACCCCTTCGGCGGCCCAGGCACGCATCTGGCGCAGGACAGCAGCTTCCTGGGGGTGCTCGATGAGCTGGTGATCGACAACACGCTGACCGTAGGGAGGCGATCCTGTTGCGTATCCGCCGCTTTCGGCCTTCTGCCGTCTCCCTGATTTCAGGCGTTTGACGATCAGCCCACGTTCGAGCTGGGCGGCGGCTCCCATGACCTGCCGGACGAACGTGCGCATCGGATCGTCGTCGTCGTCGGGGAGGTGTTCTCCCCGGTCGGCGGTGAAGAATCGCTTTCCGTGTGCCCACACCACCGACAGGATGGCTTCCTGCTGGGTGAGGTGGCGGGCGAGGCGATCGAGGTTGGGAGCGAGTAGGGCGTCGACCTTCCCATCGGTGAGCATCTGCAACGCTTCGGCCAGGCCGGGGCGTTCGTCGTCACCGGCCTTTCCGGTAACCCCCTCGTCCCGGCACATCCTCACGATCCGCATGTTGTGTGTGCGGGCGTAGTTGCGGCAGTCCTTCTCCTGGACGTCGAGGCCATAGCCCTCGAGCTGCGTTCCGGTGCTGACTCGGCAGAGCACGACTACCCGGATCGGACGCGGTTCGTGGGTTACCGTCATGCTCTCAGCGTATCTATCTATGGATATAGATAGAACGAAGCAGGTAGAGCGGATTTCGTCCGATAGAGTGGGCCGTACTTGCTCCGGCGGGGGTTTCCCGGTGGCGAAGCCACCGGTTTCTCCTCGTTCCCCGGTCGGGAGGCCCCCGGTGGCGTCGCTACCGGGTTGTGGGGCCAGTGCGCCGCAGTCCGCGGCGGTGGTGAAGGCCCGCGAGGGGAGGCCCCGCCAGGGGCCGAGCCGTGAGGCGACCATAGTGTTGTTTAAGCAGGTAGGTTCGGGCGGTAGCATTCGTGCGGAAAGTGCGCACCGCCTCCGGGGCGGTAGCGGTGCAGGTCGTGCGCAGACACCGCGGCCGGCACGAGATCCTCGCCCACGTCGGGTCCGCACATACCGACGTCGAGCTGGGCATTCTGCTTGAGCGAGCCCGACAGTTCCTGCACGGCGATCAGGGCATGCTGGATCTGGATGTGCCGTCGCCCGTCGCGCAGATCGCCGATGTTGCCCTCGGCCGGACCCTCGCGACGTGGCTGCCCGTCATACGAATCGACGGCCTCCGATCCAACGATGTATAACCTCACCGAACACCCCTGATCGGCACAGGCTCATGCTCATGCTCATGCCTGCCCTTTCAGGTATTCCGTGGTGTCCTGCAGGACCCATCGGCAATAGCGGTGTCACACCCGCCGCCGCCGCCAAGCCCACACGCACAACCCGATTCCCGCGAGCGATGCCACCGGCAGCACCCATCTCCACCGGCGCAGTGTCACGAACCGCTGGTACTGCTCGCTCGACAAGAACTGCAGACCGGGGCGATTCGCAGTGGGCGGTTCCCACCAGTAACTTCCCGAGCCGGTCAACACTTCAGGCCAAGCGAAGACACCGATCGCGGTCGCGATGACGATGCAGGTGACGGGGAACGCCACCCAGAACCACGGGAACCCTGGCGCGCTACCGAGCCGGGTTCGTCGTCGCACCACCACGCCCGCCGCCAACCCCAGCAGTGCCAGAACACCAAGCATCAACCACGCCATATCGTCGGACGATACTGTGCTGTCGTCCGGAGGTCTGGAAGCTCCGCACGGTGTGCTGCTGAAGGATCAGCAAACAGGACATGTCGACCAGACCAAGACGGGTAAGTAGGTTTGCGACCTATGCCAGCCATCCTCACAGCACACTGCATAGGTGACCGAAGATCATGACTCCGTTGACCGGCGCCGACCTCAACCGGGACGCCTGGACTGTACACCGGCCGGACAGTCCACAGCTCATCTCTCCGCACGCCGCATTCACCGCGTTGCGCCAGGGCCACCCGGGCGAATCCTGGATCCCGACTGGCATCACATCCGTGTCGAATGGGGTTCTGCTGGAAAATGAACGCCTCAGCTACGGGGCAGGGTTCTGCCTCGACATGACTGCGGATCAACCGGATGGCGTTGTCCCCGGACTCGTCCGCGTCAGCGAATCCCGATGCGGAGACCTCGCCATGCCGTTTCGATCCGAATCCGACCAGCAGTAGACGGGACGAACAGATCAAATCACGTCGCCCCTTACACAAACCAAGCCAGAAAAGGTTGAGTAATTTGAGTCACGTCGAGCAAGAGTACGATACGGTATTCGATTCATGGTCGCTGCAGTTTTTGGCTGCATTAACAATGGGGTTAGTCGATGAGCAGGCTAGGGGTTCCATGCGGGTAGAATTGATTTCCTTAGAGGAACACTTAGGAACAGTAATAGTTGTGGTAGAGCACTACGGAAACGGAGATGTTCCGCTATCCCGACGCGGGTACAAATTGATCCTCGATGAACTGCGAAGGATATCGCCAGGCGGTGACGCAAGGGCGGCTGCCGGCCTTTATTTGGATGACCTCGCCAGTCCGGGTCCAATGCAAGATCCGCCGGCAGAAGGTGACATTACATGGATCACTCGCCCTGGATGGATGAACCCTTCCTAGCGGTGCCGCCCACTTAACACCATAGGGGGCGGCACCGCGCTCGGAATATTACCCTCCCGTATCCGGCTCAGGGTTCATCAGTGCCACGTCAACCCATGGGTCGCATATTTCTGTGTTCGACAGTGGAGTATTTCCACCACCACAGTATGCAGTTACAACTCCAACGGGTCCCGGAGCGCCTGCCGGAGACAGTTTGTATCCCTCAGGGAATGACCTGAAGTCGTATATAGCATGCACTGTACGCCGTTCGACTTCTTCACAGTCGTACCCGTCCCATTCAAGATGACAGAATCTGTCTACAGCGTGAACGTAGAAATCTCTTCCTTCGTCGCCGCCACTACGAGGTTTATGCTTGGACGACTCCAGGATCATCGCGATTGAGTCCGGATAACGCAATTGATGCTTGTGCTCCGCTTTGTCCTGTCCCCATCCGTCATTCCAGGAACCGCTCCAGTAGCCTTGCCGTACCGGCATCACTCCGTAGCTGATGAAATCAGGATTCGTTGCTTCTGCCAGAATTTCGGCGGTTGGATAGTTGGCGGCAACATCCGGAGGAGGCCAGGTGGCGCCAGGGGGGATATCAAATGGTTGGATTTCGAGGGCATCTTGACGCAATAGCGTCGGATCGGGGTCAACAGGTTCTTCGTAGGTAGCTGTGAGCACCCGGCCGGTGCCAGTTGTATTGATGACACCATTGTCAAAGCGCTGACTCAGCGTAATTACCGGCTGGCCTGGAACTTGTCTACTTGCGTCTGGCGCCTGTGCGCCGTTGGCTGGAGCTCCGAATATTCCTTCGTAACCGCCATGCGCGTTCCATATTTTCAGCAACTCGCCGGAGATTTCATGGGCACCGGTGATCGCCGTCCACCAAATGCTTGCGTCATTCTCGAAGTCGGCGAATCGTGCGATTCCGTCAGTGGTGACCTGTTCGTCCTCCAACGGATAACCGAGGTGCCCGTCCTCCCTGCCTGTCGAAGTCCAGCGATCTCGAATGTCTCGGTACAAGACATGTGCGCCGGTTTGCCCGGACCAGGTGATGGTGCCGTTGAGGAAGTTGTTGTAGCGGCCGTTGTACTTGTTGACGGCGATCTCGTCGCTGCTGGGGTAGCCGAGGGGGCCGGTTTCGGCACCGAGAGCGTGGTATTTGTCGCGGATGGCGCCGCCGATGGCGCCGAGGGAGACCGGGCTCCAGTAGATGGAGCCGCCTTGGAAGTCCTGGCGCCGGCCGTTCTGCAGCACGATCTCGTCGGTGGTGGGATATCCGAGGAAGCCGGCTTCCCAGTTGTGCTGGCCCCACTTCATCATGAAGTGGTTGACCACGGGGTGCGCGCCGGCGTTGGGGTGCCAGTAGATCGGGCCGTTGGCGAAGGTTTGGCGGCGTCCGACCTGGTCGGGGTTGACCAGTTCGTTGCTGGTGGGCCAGAGCAGGAAGCTGTTCGGTCCGCCGAGGGAGTCGTACTTGACGCGGATCTCCCCGCAGACGACGTACTGCCACGCGGGGAAGTAGACCATGCAGTCCGTGGGAGCGGCGGCGGCGACGGTGGTGGCGACGCCGCTGCGGGCGTTGCGGGATCGGGAGGCCGCGAGGAGTTTCGCCTCGGCGATCTCGGCCTTGTCGGCGTCTTCCTTGGTGAAGCCCTCGGGAAGTTCTTGGCGGTCCGAGCGCATCTTGCCGGGCACGATCGTGGAATTGGGGTTCTCGGTGGGTGTCCACGTAACCCAGGGCTCCTTCTTGCCCGGTGCCGGCGGTGCCGTCTCCGGCCTCGCCTGCGGCGGTGTCGGCGGCACGGCGGTGGGGGACGTCGGGGTCTCGGTGATCGGCGGTGCCGGCACCCGCGTCGCCGTCGGTACCGACGAGGTCGACGGTGCCTCGGTCATCTCGGTGGTGTTCGGTGGCGACTGTGCCGCCGCCGGTGCCTCGGTCGTGGACGTGGTGGCGCCGGCGCTCGGGGGTGGCGTCGAGGTGGTGATCGGGGCGGCGGGAGTGGTCGTGGGCTGGGCCAACACGGTGGAACTGCCGTGGGTGAGCAGCAGTGTGGTCGCGGCGGCGATCACGCAGCGACTCACCCACCGGCGGTGGGGCGTGCCCAGGGCACGGCGACGGAGCGATTCCATTGAGACCTACCGTCTTTCGCAGGAGCAGGGTCAGTGGTGGCGCCATCGCTGACCGAAAACCTAATCGGTTTCCCACCAACCACGCACGTATCCGGTAACACTTCCATCACGGAAACCATCCGACTGGTATTTTCATGGAAGGTCGGTCGATCCGGCATTTCGCTGCTACACCCGAGGGGCTGCCCGCCCCATGGGGGCGGTTCGTCGGTGCGCAGGGGTGTGCCCTGCTTCCGGGAAGAAGTGCGGGACGAGTGTGTGACGAGGACGTCCGGTGCGGTGCGGTGCGGCGGCTCGGCGCCGGGGTGGCCGGGGCCGGGCACTCAGGGTCTCGGCGGCGCCGGCGCACGGTGCGCTGCCTCGGTGCCCGTAGGCTGTCCGGGTGCTCGGCCGTGGGGGCCGCTACCGGGATCCGGAGGGAACGGCAACGCGAGGCGAGCGGGAAGGAGGGGTGGTGGGGACCACGCAGCACCGGGGCCGGGTCACCCGGTTCCACTTCGTCACCGTCGCGGCCGAGTTGTTCGCCGCCGCCGGGTATCACGGGGTCAGCACGGGCGAGATCGTCGCCGCGGCCGGCTCGAACAAGGGCGCGCTGTACTACCACTTCCGCTCCAAGGACGACCTCGTGGCGGCGATCATCGACGAACAGCACCGCCGCTCGATCGCCCTCGTCCAACGGGTCACCGCCCCCGACGCCCCACCGCTCGAGCAGATCGTCATGCTCAGCCACGCCCTCGCCGACCTGCTACAGGAGAGCGCGCTGGTGCGGGCCGGGCTGCGCCTGTCCACCGAACTCGCCGACCGCACCCCCGCCCACCCGTACCGGGACTGGATCGGTGCCTGCCGCACCCTGCTCGACCGCGCCGCCGACGACGGCGACCTGCGCGAGGGTCTGGACCTGGACGCGGTGGCCCGGTTCGTGATCGGGGCGTTCACCGGCCTCCAGCAGCTGTCCGGGCTACTCACCGACCGCCACGACCTGCCCCGCCGGATCGACGAGCTGTGGGTCTTGTTGCTGCCCACCCTCGTCGCCGACCCCGGCCGGCGCGAGGCGGTGCGCCGCGCCCGCTGGGCACCCCCGATCCCCGTCGCCTGAACTCCACTCCCTCGGAATCCGGCTCTTCGCAGTTAGCAGTGGCATTGACGCCGACTGGGTGTGCTCCGCCGGGAGCGGCGGGTGCAGGCCCACCGTACCCTGCGTCGCTGGTTGTCGGGGTTGCGGAATCCGAATGCGATCCGCCCG
>NZ_JBAQXC010000021.1:0-2757 GCF_049299235.1 Rhodococcus sp. (in: high G+C Gram-positive bacteria)
GTGTTCATCCACACCTCGCTCGTCGACATCACGGGTGGTGGCGCCGACCGCGGGCGCACACCTGTCGCCGGGGACCGAATGATCTCAGGGCTCGTTCCGTGCAACACGATCTGTGACGAGATCCTCACCGACCACCCCGAGCGGTATCGGGCGATGATCATCGAGAGCTCGAATCCCGCCCACTCTCTGCCGGGCTCGTCACGTTGGCGCGAGGCCCTGGCGGCGCTCGAGTTCGTCGTGGTCATCGATGTCGCAATGAGTGAGACGGCACGATGCGCCGACTACGTGTTCCCTGCTTCGTCGCAGTTCGAGAAGTGGGAGGCGACATTCTTCAACTTCGAGTTTCCCCATAACGTGTTCCAACTCCGGGCGCCGTTGTTCGAACCGCTCGCCGGCACGCTCCCCGAGCCGGAGATGCATTCGCGTCTGTTGCGCGAACTCGGTCTGGTGAACGACGGCGTCCGGGAGCGGTTGAGCGCTGCGCTCGCCGAGGGCCGCGGGTCGTTCGCTGCCGCCCTGATGGCCGAGCTGGCAGACCCGGTCGTGGCGCATGCCGTCCCGGTGTTGCTGTACGACGTGCTCGGTCCAACCCTGCCTGGCGACCGGTCGCAGGCCGCGATCCTGTGGGCGGTCGCGCACGACACGGCCGGCCGCATCCCCGATTCGGTCCGCCGCGCCGGTATCGAAGGAGACGGCTTTGAGCTCGGTGAGGCGTTGTTCGATGCCCTGCTGTATTCACAGCACGGCCTGGTGTTCTCCGCGGACGAGTTCGCGGACGGGTGGAGCCACGTCGCAACTGCGGACGGATTGATCCACCCGATGATTGACGAGTTGCTCGCCATGGTTCCCGGTCTGGCTGACGGCCCGACCAGGTACACGACCGACGAGTTTCCGCTGGTGCTCAGCGCCGGCGAGCGCCGATCCAGCACAGCGAACACCATCTACCGCGATCCGACGTGGCGCAAGCGCGATCCCAACGGATCGCTCCGCCTGAGCCCGAGCGACGCAGAACTGTACGGCATCGTCGACGGCAGCGCGGTCCGCGTGGTGACGTCGGCTGGTTCGGCGAAGGCGCTCGCCGAGGTGACCGAGGTGATGCGGCCAGGTCACATCTCGTTGCCGAATGGGTTCGGCCTCGACCGTCACGACGACAGCGAGCCCGTGGGCGTCTCGCCGAACGAACTGACAACGACCAGCCATCGCGATCCGATCGTCGGAACGCCGTATCACAAGCACACGCCGGCGCGACTCGAACCGATCCCGTGAGTCATCCCGTCTCGGTCGGGCCACCGATGAAGGCCGCAGCGTTCGGCGAGAGCAACTACCCGCGGAACATGTGGTGGGTGGCGGCACTCTCGTCGGAGGTGACCGAAGGGGCGTTGGTCAGCCGGCAGGTCGTCGGCAGGTCGGTCGTGCTGCGGCGTACCTCCACGGGCGAGGTGGCAGCACTGGAGGACCGCTGCCCTCATCGCGGTGCGCCGCTGTCGCTCGGCGACGTGATCGACGACAACATCAGCTGCCGGTATCACGGCTTGCAGTTCGCGCCGGACGGGCGGTGCGTCCACGTGCCGACCCAGGACCACGTCCCGGCGCGCTCAGAGGTGCGGGCCTACCCGGTACGTGAGATCGGCCCGCTGGTGTGGATCTGGACGGGCGATCCAGACCGGGCGGACGAGCACGCCCCGCCCGAGTTCGACTGGGCGGGGAACGCCGATTGGTTGCACGTGAGCGGAGCGATGCCGTTGCAGGCGAACTACATGAGTCTGAAGGAGAACGTGCTCGACCTCACCCACTTCGGCTTCGTCCACGCGAACACGTTCCGCATCCGTGGGTGGGTCAAGCCGCCCGACGTCAGCGTGATCGACGATGTAGTCCGGTTCGAGGTCACCTACGACAACGTGCCGCTTCCTCATATCGACGCGACGATGTCCGGGCTGGGCCGGCGCAGGGTGAGCTCGACGACCTGGGGCCGTTCGTTGTCTCCCGCCATCCACGAAGCCGGCATGGACGCCCGCCTCGTCGAACCGGCGCCGGACGAGCGCACCGACTACCACTTCCGGATCCTGCACATCACCACGCCGGCGTCCCCTCGGATGACGAACTACTGGTGGTTCGTCGGCACCGACTACGGCCATGACATCGATGGTGTCCATGACTGGCTCCGTGCCTCGATCACCGACGGGTTCATCGAGGACAAGGTCGTGCTCGAAGCCATCCAGGCGGCGGCCGACGCCGATCCCGAGTACGCCCGCGGACCGGAGGTGAGCGTGACCGCCGATCGGGCAGGGCTGCACGCACGCCGACAGCTCCAGCGCTTGTTGGACCGCGAGCACGGGCCGGATGAACCGGTCGTGGCGTCGGACATTGGGTCGGCATCGACGAATGAAGAGAGGAAGGCATGAGCCGCACGATCATCCGCTGTGGAGAGCTCTTCGACGGCGTCGACCTGCGTGGGCCGTCGACGCTCGTCCTCGACCGAGGCAAGGTGACCGAGATCCGTGCTGGCGCGCTGGACGAGACGCTCGTTGACACCCCGGGCGACGTGTTGGTCGATGCCTCGGCGCACTTCGTCATGCCCGGCATGGTCGATGTCCACACCCACCTCGCCTACGGCAATGCAAAGACCGAAGAGGACATCGACCTGTACGGGACGCAGGAGTTCCGCGCGATTCGTGGCATGTTCTTCGCCGGTCAGGTTCTCGCCGCAGGCATCACCTCGATCGGGGCTCCGGGCGGCTCAGGGCACGTGTCCACCGC
>NZ_JBAQXC010000022.1:0-1635 GCF_049299235.1 Rhodococcus sp. (in: high G+C Gram-positive bacteria)
CACCCCCAACACCGACCCCACCCACACCCGCCGGCACCACACCGGGACATGCCATCACCCCAGCTCACCGCACACAACAACCCCCCACACCCACCACCAGGCACACACGCCGAGGGACGCACCCAGACCGCGACACCACCGCCGAACGCATCACGCCCCCACCTCCGCCTCGTCCACCGTCGCATCCACCACAACCGCACCGCCCACACGCGCCGTCGTCAACAACGCCTCCACCTGCCCCTCACGCAGGCTCAGCGTCTCCCCCTCGTCGTCCACCGAGGTGAACACCACCGCACCCACATACCGCTGCCAGACGAAGCCGTAGGCCCGCGCAATCAGCGTCGCCACACGATTGACCACCGGCGACCACCGGGGACGTGCCGTCGATGCTGATCACGGACGAATAGAGTTCATTCATTGAGTCACGTTTGATCAGCATCGGAGGTCAAGATGTCACGAGTTCCCTGGACTCGGTACGAGGGAGACGACATCGAGGCGGTTGCAGCCATGTGCATCTGCCGCGAGAATCCTTCTGCTCGGCGGATTCGACCATCACGAGGCGACGGCGGCATCGACGTGTACGTGCCCCTTGGGGACAATCACGTAGTCGTTTATCAGGTCAAGAAATTCGCGGGAAACCTGACCTCCAACCAACTCACGCAGATAGTCAAGTCCTACAAGCGGATCAAGGAGTACGCCAAAGACCGAGGATGGACCATTGACGCCTGGCATCTCACCATGCCGCTCAACCCGACGAAGGAAAACGACAAGTGGTTCGACGATCTGACCACTGAGGACCCCTTCGAAACAACATGGAAGGGCCTGGAGGTGTTCGACAACTGGGCAGCAGACTTCCCGCAGGTCATCGACTACTACCTGGAGGGTGGTCGAGACAGGGTTCTGCAGGAACTGAGCAGGTTTCAAGCCATGACGAAGATCCTCCTTCCGGAGGTCGACTCGCAGGTCGCAATCGAGGCGTACCGCGGGCTCGAACCAGCCGACATTCCTTCTCGAATCTCCCTGCTCAACGTCACGCTGAACGACGCCGACCCGCACTACATGTACGACTTCGCGGTCGGAACCGCGCCGGCCCCGCCACCCATTCTCCCCGATGGGTATCCGGCGCTCGTCGCATCGACAACCAAGCAAGTGGAGGGGCGGTACGTGACCGTCCACGTCCTCGCGCGCTGTGCCGAATCCGTGCACGAGCGCCCTATCACCCACACTGGAACGATCGTGGTCGACCGGGACAGCGAGGAGGAACGCGAATGGCGGAAGTTTCTTGAGTACGGTCGCGTACCGACCCGACCACTTCGGATCCGCAACTTCGTTGCTGACCTGCCCGGCGGTCTCGGCGAAACAACCGACGACGGGCTCATTTCCATCCACGAACTTGCAAACCCCGAAGCCGAGTTCGACCGGATCCTAAGCTTGCATGACCCCGAGGGCACGAAGCTCACAGAAGTACCCGTCCACTTTTCCGCCCCCAGCAGTAACCATGACGGCACCTGAGGTTTCCCCCTGAAAGTGGACATCGATTTGGCGGGACACCGGTCCCGCTGGAAGGATGCCACCATGCCCCCTCGTAAACGCCGGTCGTTCACCGCCGAGTACAAAGTCGAGGCTGCCCACCGC
>NZ_JBAQXC010000023.1:0-3548 GCF_049299235.1 Rhodococcus sp. (in: high G+C Gram-positive bacteria)
CGCTTACACAGCCGCCTCGGGTACGTCAGCCCCGACGCGTTCGAGGCGGCCTACTACGCTCAACCATCGACTCCCCAACCGGAGATGTCGCCAGCATAGGAGCGGCCAGAAACCCGGGTCGGTTCACGCCGGCCGCGGGAACAACGTGTGCCGGCCCCGAGACCAGGGAGGCCCACATCCGAATGCGCAGTAGACCTCGGTCCGGGGTCTGCGTTGAGGCCGGTGTCGACTAGTAGGGGGTCCGGGGGCGGATCACCCCCCGGGATGGACCGCACCGCACCGACTATCGGGCTGTGACACGGTCCGATTGATGTCAGGGGACGAACGTGTCGGTCCCCTCTGCTAGCTTGCGAGGACGCTTGCCGAAATCCACTAGCACCTTCGTCGGGGGACGTAATGAACAGCGAATTTCCGAGTGGCCTTCCGCCTATTTTGGACCCGTATGACCGAACCGCGTCCATGACCGCAGATGGTCAAGTCGTACTCAACATCAGTCAGGTGTACGAGAACGTCGACGAACTTCTTGAACGCCACCAACTCGATCCGACGGTGGAGATCGGGTTGACTGATATCTTCGGCGACAACGAATCGGCTATGTGCACTTTCCTTGCAACAGGATTCGGCGATGGTCTGGCCTGCTACATCGCAGAGAAGAGCGCGGACATCACGCAGCGCGAGTTCCCGAGTTCCTACAAACTCGCGAATTGGGCATCCTTGGATTCTTTCGACCCGTACCGGAGATTCCACCTCGACCGGGACAGGATCCTGTTGGAACCGCTGGATCTGACGCGCGCGCTCGTGCGTGACCACTTCGACCCCACGCGCGTCCCACTGTCCGATTACGGGGTCGGCAAGCTCACGGTAGAAGAGCAGAGCGGGACACTTGTGGGCACGTTGCTCATGTACGTGGCGATCAGCAACGACTTACGCGAGCACAGATGAGCCGGAGCGCGCTTCTTCCTTCGCGCGTCGCAGGGCTGCGTACATCGCCGATCTCGAGAGCCCGCTGATCTCGCAGAGCTGCGCGGCGCTGTACTGACCGGACTCGTAATCATCGAGCAGTCGCTTGTGTTGCAGAGCCGAGAGTTTCGGCTGCTTACCTTTGAGTCGGCCGGCCTTCTTCGCCTCGGCCATGCCTTCCTTCGTCCTGGCCCTGATCAAGTCGGACTCGAACTCGGCCATCAGTGCGAGCATGCCGAAGAAGAGCTTGCCGGTCGGGTCGGTGGGGTCGTGGATGGATCCGCCGATGTTCAGGCGGGTGCCTTTCGCTTCGAGTTCGTCGGCGATGGCGCGAAGGTCGACGGCGGACCGGCCCAGCCGGTCGAGTTTCGCCACGACCAATGTGTCACCGGCGCGGCACGCGGCCAGTGCTTCGCGCAGGCCCGGTCGTAGGCGGTTGCGTCCGGTGTAGCCCTTGTCGGTGTAGATCCGGTCCGGATCGACGCCGAGGCGTTTGAGCGCTGTGCGCTGCGCTCGCAGGTCTTGGCCTTGAGTTGAGCATCGGGCATACCCGATGAGGATTTCGGTCACCAGACGACGATAGTCCGTCATAGGTAACCTATCCCGGACGAACATGCAGGACGGTTAACCAGCACAGCCTTCGAGGCTGTGATCTGTGGTGGATTTCGGGGGCCGGGCCGGTTTCGGGTGTGCTGGTAGAGGGTCGTCTTACAGGACACCTTCTCGCCGCAGGAATCGTTGTCATGAACGCGATCAGAAAATGCAAACAGAAGGCGGAAGAGAGCTGGGCCCGATACGAGTCTGTCCAGAATCGAGCGTCCGATGCTCTGGTCGGCGACCTGGCCGACTTAGAAGCCCTATCAGATTCGTTCCGTGGACATCCCGCCGACGGCGGCCGTCGTGCGTCCGAACAGACGGCGCCGATACACGAAGTCGCGCCCCAACCGCCTAACCGTTGAAACTTCAAACCTACGGTCCCGTAACTTTTGGAAATGCGATGAAAAAATTCATCACGACTTCAGGCGGACGTTCAACAACGTAGTTGGTGCACCTCGTTTGGTACACTCAACACAAGGTAGGAGGAGTAATGGGATTCGAAGTGTTCGACAAGAGGATGGCCCCACTGGCGAAAGCTCCCAGTGTGACCATCCAGAAGCGTGGAATCTTCTCCATCAACAAGGCCGCACACAAGCTCATTGGAGAGCCCTCGTCGGTGGAGCTCCTGTTCGACAAGGACAACCAGGTCATTGCGTTGCGTGAATCCGATCAACCGCACGCATACACGGTTCGGCCTCAGTCTGCGCGGAAAGACACAGGACAGGTCATCATGTCGGCGACTGCGTTTACGCAGTTCTATGACATTGACACGACCATCAGCCGCCGATACAAGCCATACGAGCAAGACGGAATGCTTTGCATAGACCTCAAGGGTCCGAGCATAGAAATCGTGGGGAACCGCTCGAAACGCACTACGGATAACCATTCGGAGGGCGACGACTCTTAAAAGACTTCTGGCCTGGTCCCGTTGGCGCGGGGCCAGACCAGTAACCGGTCCGAGGACGCGGTTGATGACTGTGCAAGTCTTCTCCAGCGTAGCGGAGTCCCTAGGGACGCGTGTCTCTACTCCTCATCCTCGGGCCAACTACCTGATGAGGAGGGCCTCATGGCTCCTATCACCAGCGCGTACGGGATCACTGGTCCCGTACCGTTCCTGGATGTCGATGTCACTGTCGACAACAAGTGGTTCCTTGATCCACGTGCCATTCGACTCCACCAGCGAGCGGATCCCTTCGCGGTCAAGGCGAACGAGTGCACCGAGACGTTCTTCGAGGAAGTCCTCGATTGCGTCACCCGAGGAGACGTCCGGCGCGGACTGTGGCTTCTTCAGCAGTTTCCCGAGCCATGGGAAACCCGGTTGGGTCTTGCAAAGAGTGGGTTCAGCGGGCATGGCGGCGCTAGCGAAGTCGGATCCTGGATCTGGAGGTCACTCAATGAAGACCTCAAGGCCTTCATCGTGCTTGGTCTTTTCAAAGAGATCGAGGAGTTGCCGCTCTTCATAGAGGGCATCGACAAGGACATCACATCGGACATCACGACACGTATCATTTTCGACGCGCTGGCCGAGTTCACGTCCTACATGGTGGATCAATACCCGGAGTTCACGGCCGGTGAGCATCGAGTAGAGACGTTCGGGTGCCAAGCGTGGGATTCTTCAACTCGCGGCTGGGTTGTCAAAGCGTTCGAGCTTCCCGTTGCAGCTGGCAAACCTCTTCTTCTCGTTCCCCGGGGATGGGCACGTCAGAATCTGCTGATGTCTGCCTCTCGCTATTACGAGACGAAGGTGCTGGGTTACGCCCAGCTCGAGCGGGCGGTACCACTGAGCACAGGCAAGCTGCTCAAGACGCCGAAAGATCAGTTGAAGACGGTGCCGGGGCTGGGGCGCGGCCGAGTCACCAACCTCGATGTCACTCGTCGAGCTCATGAGAACAACAACGATCTCATCGCTGAGTTCAAGCAGTTCGTCGACATGAAGTGGACGCCGCCCGACGGCGACCAGCGTATCGCGTAGGACTGTTGTCGCGGGGGGG
>NZ_JBAQXC010000024.1:0-18030 GCF_049299235.1 Rhodococcus sp. (in: high G+C Gram-positive bacteria)
CGGCCGACGTGGTCTCCCGCATCGACGTCTCCTGCAACAATTGCTCCCACAACGACATCGACTGCGCAAACGACCTGTCCACGACGATCGTCACCGCGACGCAGGAGGCGTACGCCCGCCTCGATCCCGCATCCGGCGTGCTCGTGCAGGTCGTGTTCTTCGACGCCGGACCGGGTGCGGAAGGGCGGGTCCTGATCGCCGTGCACCATCTCGTCGTCGACGGGGTGTCGTGGCGGATTCTGGTGCCGGACCTCGCCGAGGCGGTTGCGGGCACGGTGCCCGTCCGGTCCGGGACGCCGCTGCGTGTCTGGGCGAGAAGTCTTCTCGCCGCGGTACCTGCGCGGCGGGGAGAAGCAGCGTTGTGGCGGCGGATGACCGCCGTGGACGGGCGGATTCGCGTCGCCTCGCGGACGATCGATCCGAGCCGGGACACGATGTCCGGCACCGCCGTCGTGCACGTCGAAGTGCCCTCGACGGTCACCGGGACGTTGCTCACCACCGTCCCGGAGCGCTTCCACGCCCGGATCGACGACGTGCTGCTCACGGCACTCGCGTTGGCGACCGCACGATCGTGCGGGCCGGGGGCGCTCGTCGTGGACCTGGAAGGCCACGGACGTGAGGAACAGGTCGTTCCCGGTGCCGATCTGTCGCGCACCGTCGGCTGGTTCACGTCGTTGTATCCGGTGCGGATCGATGTGACCGGAGTCGACGTCGCCCGCGCGTTCACCGGCTCCGGCGATGCCGGTGAGGCGCTCAAACGAATCAAGGAGCAGCTTCGCGAAATACCCGACAGCGGAATCGGATTCGGCATGTTGCGGCACCTCGACGCAGAGGGAGCGACCGCGTTCGATGCTGCGCCTCCGCCGGACATCGGTTTCAACTACCTGGGCCGATTCACACTGGGGGAAGCCGAGGGCGGGCCGTGGTCCGGTGCTCCGGAGTCCTCGGCGCTCGGCGGCGCGACCGAGGCCGACATGCCGGTTTCGCATGCCGTCGAGATCGGGGTGCTCACCGAGGACACTCCGGCCGGGCCGGTCCTGCGCGGCACCTTCGGGTACAGCCCGGGGCTCGTGTCGGAGCAGACCGTCGCGGAGTTGGCCGGGAACTGGGTCGCGGCGCTCGGTGCGCTCGCCGGGCACGCATCGGCCGACGACGCGGGCGGGTTCACCCCCTCGGATCTGACCCTCGGCGGGCTGGATCAGTCCGAGATCGACGAGTTCTCGCTCGAGTTCGGGTGAATTGAGCGCTTTGTCTGACCAGTATTTTCGGTTAGCCTACCCAAAGGTATCGGGGCGGTGGTCGCCCCGGCAACGAGACGATTGTGGGAGAAACGTGATGCGGTTCTTTGAACGCCGCGGGGCGCGCGGCGCCTTGGCCCTCGGAGCGGCCGCCGTGCTGGTCGCCGGGCTGGCGGGATGCAGCAGCGACAGTGGCGACAGCACCGACAGCGAAGTTGCCCTGCGCAGTTTCGAAGCCCAGAACGGTACGGTCGAGATTCCGGTGGAACCGCAGCGCATCGTGGCGTGCGGCTACGCGGTCCTCCCGCTCATCCAGGCCGGTGCGAACCTCGCGGCCGTGTGCGAATGGACCCGGGAGACCGAGAACATGGACGCCGAGACGCTCGCCGCCTACGAGGCGCTGCCGAAGGTTGCGCCGGACGCGTCGGCCACCGAACTCGACTACGAGGCCGTCACCGCCGCCCGGCCGGACCTGATCATCATGGGTGTCCCGGCCCGGGCTCAGGAAGAACTCGACATGGGCAAGCTCGAGGCGCTCGCGCCGGTCGTGTTCCTCGGTCCCACCGATCCCGGCCAGTGGCGCGAACTCGGCGAACAGTTCGCCGATGCCGCCGGTGTGTCCGATACCTACGGAGCATTCACGGACGAGTACGAGGCGCGCGCCGCGGAGATCGCCGCGAAGTACGCCGGAACTCTCGGCGGACTGAAGTTCGCGGGCCTGTGCAGCGTGTGCGGCACCGAACCGGGTGAGTATTTCCGCGAATACGCGTCGTCGTACACCACGAACCTGTTCGACGACCTCGGCCTCACCTTCTACGGTGAGCCCGTCGACCCCGAAGAGGTCCACGGCGAGTATCTTTCGCTCGAGCTGATGCCCGCGAACCTCGCCGAAGCCGACGTGATCATCTTCGGGATCGAGCCGGACGGCTCGATCACCCCCGAACTGCAGGCCGTGTTCGATTCGCCGCTGTGGCAGAACCTGCCCGCGGTCAAGGCAGGCAACATCGTCGGTATCCAGCACGCCAATGCCGCGACCCACGAGACGGCACTGCTCGCGCTCGACTCGATCGACGCCGGTCTCGAGAAACTGCCGGCGAACCAGCCGCCGCAGTGACCCGAATCCGACTGCGGTAGCTCCACGACGGGCACGGCCCTCAGAGTTTCACACTCGAGGGCCGTGCCCGTCGTGTTCGACACGTTCCCCCGTCAACGAAAGCAGCCATGACCCGCCCCACCGCGCTCGAAGACATCGTTCCGCTCTCGCCGCTGCAGCAGGGCCTGCTCTATCTGAGCACGGTCGCGGCACCGGACCGGGCCACTCGTGAGCCCGGCACCGCCGAGCCCGACGCCTACACCGTGCAGTCGGTGCTCCGATTGTCCGGCCCGGTGGACGAGGACCGGATGCGCGCGTCGGCGCAGGCACTGCTCGACCGGCACGCCGCTCTGCGCACCTGCTTCCGGCCGCGCAAGGACGGCCGGACCGCCGGTCTGGTGGTCAAGGGAGTCGAAGTGCCTTGGCGCAGTATCGATGCGAGTGCCAGTGCCGGAGTGGCCATCGAGCGCAGTCTGCGGGAACTACTGGACGCCGACCTGAGGGACTGGTTCGATCTCACCCAGCCGCCGTTGGTGCGGTGGCTGTTCGTCCGCGTCGACGCCGATGATGTGCGGCTCGTGCTCACCGCCCATCACGTCGTCGTCGACGGCTGGTCCACCCCGATCCTGGTCCGTGAACTGCTGGAGATCTATGCGGCCGGTGGAACCGCGGTGACGCTGGCGCCGGTGCGACCGTACCGGGACTACCTGGCCTGGCTCGACCGCCAGGACCGCGACACCGCCCGGAACCTGTGGCGTGAAACCCTCACCGGCCTGACGGAACCGAGCCTGGTCGCACCCCCGGGATCCACCCGAGCCGGGCAGCAGTGCGATGCCCTCGACGTCGATGTGCCCGCCGACCTGCTCGGCAGGCTCACCACCGTGACCCGCGACGCCGGTGTCACCCTCAACACCGTTCTGCAGACGGCCTGGGCGCTGCTGCTGTCGGGAATGCTCAACCGCTTCGACATAGTGTTCGGGGCGGTCGTCTCCGGACGCCCACCGGAACTCGCGGGTGTCGCATCGATGGTCGGTCTGTTCGTCAACACGGTCCCGGTCCGCATCGTCCTCGACCCGAACGTCACCGTCGCGGAACTGCTGCGTTCCGTACAGCTCGCCCAGTCACGCACCGTCGATCACCAATATCTGGGACTGTCGGATATCCAGCGGGACACCGGAATCGGGGAACTCTTCGATACCCTCACCGTCTTCGAGAGCTACCCGGTCGACCGGGACGCACTCGATCGTGCGCAACGCGACGGCGGCATCCGCATCGCCGAGGTCGCCGGTCGCGACGCGACGAACTACCCCCTGGTGCTCACCGCCGGTGTCTCGGACACCCTCGTCGTCAAACTCGACTACCGCCCCGGCATGTTCACCCCCTACGAGGCCGAGTCCCTCGGCTCGGCCCTGATCGCGATCCTCGACGCCCTCGCCGAGTCCCCGCACACACGGGTCGCCGCGCTGCCGGTGCTGCCGGCGAGGGAGCGAGACCTCATCGTCGGAAACTGGTCCGCGACACCCGCACGGCCCGTCGCGGCAGACACGATCGCCGACATTCTCGCCACGCGATTCCATCCGCGCGCCAGCGGCACCGCGGTGATCTGCGGCGACGACACCGTGACCTTCGCACGACTGGGCGCCGCGTCCGCGCAACTCGCGCGACTGCTCGTCGCGCGCGAGGTCGGGGCCGACGACCGGGTCGGGCTGGCACTGCCGCGTACCACGGCGATGATCGAGGCGATCAGCGCGGTGCTCTGCGCGGGTGGCGCGTATCTCCCGCTCGACCCGTCCTATCCGGCGGATCGGCTGCGGCACATGATCACCGACGCCGCACCGAAGGTGGTGGTGACCACCGCGGCCGTGGCTGCGACACGGGGTGACGTCCTCGACGGCGTCGATGTGCTCGTGCTCGACGACCCGGTGGTGCAGACCGCCCGTGCCGCGCTCGCCGCCGCGCCGCTCACCGATGCGGATCGTCGCGCTCCGCTGCGGCCCGGCCACGCCGCCTACGTCATCTACACGTCCGGCTCGACCGGTACCCCGAAGGGCGTTGTCGTCTCGCACGCCAATCTCACCGACCTGCATGCCGCGCAGCGTGATTCGATGATGGCCGCGGGACTCCGCGAGCCGCGGGACGGGCAGTGGCAGGTGCTGCTGACCTACCCGTTCGCATTCGACTCCGCCGTCGCCGCGCTGACCTGGATGTTCGAAGGGCACACCCTGCACATTCTCGGCGACGAGCACCGCACCGACGTGCCGTTCATCGTCGACTACGTGCGCCTGCACCGGATCGACTATGTCGACGCGGTACCCGTCCTCATGAACCGGTTGCTCGACGCCGGACTGCTCGATGTGGATGCACACCGACCCGCGAAGGTCACCGTCGGCGGTGAAGCGGTCGGAACGGCGCTGTGGCAGCGACTCGCGGGGTCCGGGGTCGAGGCATTCAACTGCTATGGCCCTACCGAATGCACCGTCGACGCCACCTACGCGCGCATCGCGGGCACGACCGTCACGATCGGCGGGCCGACACCGGGCACCCGACTGTATGTTCTCGACAACTGGCTGCGGCCCACCCGCCCCGGTATCGCGGGTGAGCTTCACATCGCCGGAAACGGAGTTGCCCGAGGATATCTGGACCGGACCGGGCTCACCGCACAGCGTTTTGTCGCCGACCCCTTCGGCCCGGCCGGCGACCGGATGTATCGCACCGGGGACATCGTGCGGTTCCGGGCGGACGGCGGCCTCGAGTATGTCGGCCGCGACGACGACCAGATCAAGATCCGCGGATTCCGTGTCGAACTCGCAGAGATCGAAGCCGCGCTCGACGCGCAACGGGGGGTGCGAACATCCGTCGTCATCGCCCACACCGACAACGGCGGGATCACCCGGCTCGTCGGCTACGCCACCGGCACCGGCATCGACGGTGTCGCCGCCCGAGCCGAACTCGCGCGACTGCTGCCCGACTACATGGTGCCCGCGCTCGTCGTCGCCGTCGACCTGCTCCCGCTGACCGCGAACGGAAAGGTCGACCGGACGGCGCTGCCGGAACCGGATTTCGGTGTCCTGACCGGATCCGGTGCGGCGCGCACCACCGCCGAGCAGGCGCTCTGCACGGTGATCGCGGAGGTGCTCGGCCTCGACCGGGTCGGCGTCGACGACGACTTCTTCACCCTCGGTGGTGATTCCATCGTCTCGATCCAGCTCGTCACGCGGCTGCGCGCCGAAGGGATGCAGGTGAGCGCGCGGCAGGTGTTCGAATTGCGGACGGCCGCTGCCCTCGCCGCTGCGTGCGATGAGCAAGGCACATCGACGCCGGTACGCGCGTCCGTCGCAGCGGTCGGCGACGTACCGCTCACGCCGATCGTGCGCGATACCCTCGCTCATTCGGCCGGTGTCCTTCGGCGGTTCAGCCAGTCGCGGCTGATGATCGCCCCGATGGGGCTGACGACGACGGATCTCGCCGCCGGATTCGGTGCGCTGCTCGACGCCCATCCCATGCTGCGGTCCCGCTTCTCCGTCGTCGACGGTGCGGCCTCGTGGACCGTCCCGGGCGAGGTGCCGGACCCGGCAGCAATGGTTCGCCGTATCGACGCCGCCGGACTCGACGACGACCGTTGGCGCGCGGTCTTCGCGGCGGCGCGGGAAGTCGCACTCGATGCGCTCGATCCCGCCGCCGGAGTCATGGCGCAGGTCGTCCACTTCGATCGCGGACCGGACGTTGCCGGACGAATCTTCGTGGTCGTGCATCATCTCGTCGTCGACGGCGTGTCGTGGCGCATCATCGTGCCGGATCTCGCCGCCGCCGTCGAACAGGCCCGTCGTGGTGCACCCGCCGCGCTGTCACCGGTCGGGACCTCGTTCCGTGATTGGGCGACGGGACTGGAGGCCGCCGCCACGGACACACAGCGCGCCGAGTCGTGGTGGCGGGCTTGGGAGCGTGCGATCGATGCCGGCACGGACGCCGGTGGCGCACTTCTCGGTAGCCGACTCCTCGATCCGCTCCGCGACACCGTCTCGACCACCGCATCCGTCGAGGTTCGGCTCCCTGCGGACGTCACCGACCGGATCCTGACCGTTGTTCCCGCCACAATGCGTGCCGCCGTCCCCGATGTGCTGCTCACCGCGCTTGCCGTCGCGGTGACATCCGTGCGCGGCGGATCGTCGCTACGAATCGACCTCGAGGGACACGGACGCGAAGAACAGATCGTGCCGGGGGTGAACCTGTCCCGGACGGTCGGCTGGTTCACCACGCTCTACCCGGTGCTGCTCGACCTCGGTGGTGACGGACGCGACGCGACGGCAGGCACGGCCCTGACCCGTGCGGTGGCGCACGTCAAGGAATCGCTGCGCACCGTGGCCGACAACGGAATCGGATTCGGTCTGGTGCGGCACCTCGTGCCGGACACGGCGGACCGGTTCGCCGGCTATCGCGCACCCGAGGTCCTGTTCAACTACCTGGGACGGCTGACGCTGGGGGAAACGGCGGCCGGAGCCTGGTCCGGTGCGCCGGAAGCCGGATCGCTCGGCGGTTCGGTGGACGGTGCGGTCCCACTCGACCATGTCCTGTCCGTCGACGCGGTCACCGACGACGGGCCGGACGGAGCGGTGCTGAGCGCCGAATTCCGTTTTGCGACAGGATTGCTCGACGAAGCCACGGTTCGGCTCATCGCCGACCGCTGGATCGATGTTCTCGTCGCGATCGCCGGGGGCCTCCCCGGCAGGATCGCTCCGATCCCCGACGAAGTGACCGCGACCGGAATCGGTGTCGACGAACTTCTCGCCCTCGATGAGACGGTGCCCGGCGGTATCGAGGACGTGGTACCGCTGACACCATTGCAGCGCGGCATGTTCTTTCTGTCCGGACTCGACACCGACGGTGTCGATGTCTACACCATGCAGTCGGTGCTCGACCTCGACGGGAACATCGATTTCGGTGTCCTGCGCCGCAGTGTCGAGCAACTCGTGGCGCGTCATGCGGTGTTGCGCACCGGGTTCCGGATGTCCTCGACGACACCGATCGGCGTTGTGGCGCGTGCTGTGCCGTGCCCGTTCGACGTGGTCGACGTGTCCGCCGGCGCCGATCCGGCAGCGCTGGCTCAGGATGTCGTCGACGACGACCGGGTCCGGCGCTTCGCAGCCGACTCGGCGCCGCTCGTGCGGTTCACCGCCGTGGCCCTCTCGCCGGCCCGCACCCGACTGGTGTTCACCGCGCACCACCTGCTGCTCGACGGCTGGTCGACACCGTTGTTGGTGCAGGAATTGCTGCAGATCTATGCGGCCGGCGGTGACGCCTCGGCTCTGCCTCCGGTTGCACCGTTCACGAACTATCTCACGTGGCTGAACAGGCAAGACGGTGATGCGGGGCTCCGTGAGTGGACCACCGCACTCGACGGTGTCACCGAACCGACCCTCGTCGCGCCCGCAGGCACGGCCCTGCAGGCCGAACTTCCGGGCGAGGTTCCGGTGCCGGTTCCGGCAGATCTCACCGACCGCATCCGCGCGCGTGGCCGGGAACTCGGCGTCACCACCAACACGATCGTGCAGACCGCGTGGGGTCTGTTGCTCGGGTCGGTCCTCGGCCGCGCCGACATCGTGTTCGGTGCCGTCGTCTCCGGTCGTGTCCCCGACGTCGCGGGCACGGAATCGATGATCGGCCTGTTCATCAACACGGTGCCCGTACGGGTGCGGGTCGATCCACGCGAGACCGTGCCGGCATTGCTACAGCGCATCCAGGTCGAGCAGAACCGCCTCATGGACCGCCAGTATGTCGGTCTCTCCGACATTCAACGCGCCATCGGCGTCGGTGAATTGTTCGACACCCTCGTGGTGTTCGAGAACTATCCGATCGATCGGGATGCGCTGGAACGCGCCCAGAACGACGGCGGCATCCGGGTTTCCGCGATCACCGGTGCGGATGCGACCAACTATCCGCTCACACTGACCGCGGCACTGACGGACCGTCTCGTTCTCACTCTCGATCATCAGCGAGCGGTCTTCGACCGGCCGCAGGTCGAGGCACTGGGTGAGCGCCTCGTCGGAATCCTCGAGGCGCTCGCGGGCGGATCGGGCGTGGTCGCTTCCGTGCCGATGCTGCCCGGTGCCGTCGGTGCGCGTGTGCTCGGCGAGTGGGCAGTCGCGGACCCGGCGCCGCGGACCGGAGCGGAGAACGTCGCGGACCTGTTCGCCGCGCAGGTCGAGCGGACACCAGGGGCCGTCGCCGTCGTATCGGGCGGGACGACGCTGACATTCGCGGAACTGGGGGAGCGGTCGGCGCGGCTCGCCCGGCTGCTCGCCTCGTCCGGCGTCGGGCCGGATCGGGTCGTCGGTCTCGCGTTGCCGCGCTCCGAACAGATGATCGTGGCGATCACCGCGGTGATCTGCGCGGGTGGCGCCTATGTGCCGATGGACCCGGCCTATCCGGCGGATCGGCTGGCGCACATGGTGTCCGACTCTCGGCCCGCGGTGATCGTGACGACCACCGCCGTGGCCGCTGCGGGTGCGGCAGGGCTCGGTGCGGCAGGTACCGGGCACGTACACACGATCGTGCTCGATGATGTGGCGGTGTGCGATGCGCTCGCCGCCTTGCCTGCCGCGCCGCTCTGCGACGATGACCGGGTCGCTCCGCTGCGGGCAGAAAACACCGTATACGTGATCTACACGTCCGGGTCGACCGGCACACCGAAGGGTGTTGCGGTCACCCATGCGAATCTGCTGGACCTGCACGCGGCGCAGCGCGCCACCGTGATGGGCGGCGCCACCACGCGGCCGTGGCGAGTACTGCTGACGTATCCGTTCGCGTTCGACTCGTCGATCGCGGCACTGACGTGGATGTTCGACGGGCACGGCGTGCACATCCTCGACGACGAGCAGCGCGCGGACCCGGACGCCGTCGTCGACTACGTGCGCCGGCACAGCATCGACTACGTCGATACGGTGCCGGTGCTGATGGCCCGACTGCTCGATGCGGGTCTGCTCGACGGTGCCGCGGTACCGACCGCGCTCACTGTCGGCGGCGAGGCCGTCGCCCCGGCGTTGTGGCAGCGGCTCGCCACCGCCGATGTGGAGGCGTACAACTGCTACGGTCCGACTGAGAACACGGTGGATGCCGCGTACGCACGGATCTCGGGGGAGACGGTGCGGATCGGTGGACCGGTTCCGGGAGCAGCGCTGTTCGTCCTCGACGGTTGGCTGCGCCCGGTGGCACCCGGTATCGCCGGTGAACTGTACGTCGCCGGTACGGGTGTGACCCGCGGCTACCTGCGACGCCCCGGCCTGACGGCCGGAAGATTCGTTCCGAACCCGTTCCAGGGAAGCGGAGCCCGCATGTACCGCACCGGGGATATGGTGCGCTGGAACGACATCGGTGAACTCGAGTACGTCGGCCGCGACGACGATCAGGTCAAGATCCGCGGCTATCGCATCGAACTGGGTGAGGTCGAGGCAGCCCTCGCCGCGGCTGCCGGCGGCCGGGACTGTGTGGTGGTCGCGCACACCGACACCCGCGCGGTGACGCGTCTTGTCGGGTATGTTGCCGGCGACGGCATCGACACCGCCGCAGTGCGGGCGACGATGGCCGACCGAATGCCCGACTACATGGTGCCCGCGACGGTGCTGTCGGTGCAGGCGTTGCCGCTGACGCCGAACGGCAAGATCGACCGTAAGGCACTGCCGGAACCGAACTTCGCCGTGCTCGTCGGCACGGGTGCGCCACGCACCAGCACCGAAGCAGCGATGACCGCGGCGTTCGCAGATGCGCTCGGCCTCGACCGGGTCGGCATCGAGGACGACTTCTTCGCGCTCGGCGGCGATTCGATCGTCTCGATCCAGTTGGTGACGCGACTGCGCGCGACCGGTGTCCGGATCACCGCGCGTCACGTGTTCGAACATCGCACGGCGGAACGACTCGCCGCATTCGTCGATGCGTCGCCGGAACCGGCCGCCGATGCCGGCACGGTGATCGTGCCCGCGTACGGCGACGTCCCCGTCACCCCGATCGTCGCCCAGACTCTCGCCGACGGAGGTGACTTCGACGGCTTCACCCAGGCGCGGCTGCTGATCGCACCGATCGGCCTGACCGCCGACATTCTGGACCGGGCGGTCGCGGCGATCGTGCGGGCCCATCCGGTCCTCGCGTCACGATTCACGGTCGTGCGCGGTGAAATAAGTTGGGACATACCGGAAAATCCCGCTGTGGCCGAAGTGCGGAGGGTCGACGCTGCCGGTGTGACAGGTGACGACTGGCATCGCCTGTTCGCTGCGGAACGCGTCGCAGCGGTGATGCGGATCGACCCGTCCGCCGGCGCCATGATGCAGACGGTGTTCTTCGACGCCGGACCCGACACCGCCGGCCGGGTCCTGATCATGATCAACCACCTGGCCGTCGACGGCGTGTCGTGGCGCATCCTCGTTCCGGAACTCGCCGACGCGGTTACGCAGGCACACACCGGAACCGAACCGCGGGTTCCGGCCGAGGACACGTCCTTCCGTGGTTGGGCAACCGGCCTGTCCGCGGTGGCTGCCGAAGAAGCTATCACCGCATCGTGGCCGGCGTGGGATGCGGCGCGAGCGGCACGCGAACCGAACCTCGGGGCACGCCCGCTCGACCCTGCCGTCGACACCGTGTCCACGTCCCGGTCGGTACGGGTGCGCGTTCCGTCGCCGGTCACCGAGGCCCTGCTGACCCGCGTACCCGCAGCGTTCGGTGCCGGTGTCACCGATGTCCTGCTCACGGCGCTGGTCCTCGCAGTCGCATCGGTGCGGGGCGGGGCGACCGTGCGGGTCGACCTCGAAGGGCACGGGCGTGCGGAGCATCTCGTCCCCGGCGCCGATCTGACCCGCACCGTCGGTTGGTTCACGTCGCTGTATCCGCTGACCGTGGATCTGACCGGAATCGACGTCGACGCTGCCCTCGACGGTGGCGAGGCGGGCGGATACGCCCTGCGCGCGGTCAAGCAGGCATCGCGAACAGTTGACGACGGCGGCGTCGGTTTCGGTGTGCTGCGGTGGATGAACCCGGGAAGCGCGGAACGGTTCGACGGCTATCTCGCACCCGAGGTGATGTTCAACTACCTCGGACGGATGACGCTGGGTGAATCCGCGGCGGACGCGTGGTCGTCGGCACCGGAAGCGGGCGCGCTCGGCGGAACCGTCGATCCGTCCTTCCCTCTCGATCACGTCCTCGACGTCAACGCCGTCACCGAGGACACCGAGCGCGGCCCCGAACTCGAGGGCACCTTCGACGCGGCCGCCGGGATCGTCGATGCCGCCACCCTCGACACGATCGCACACCGCTGGGTGCAGGTCCTCACCGCAGTGGCCGGGCTCACCGAACCGGCCGGGAACGCCTTGGTGCCGGCTGAGCTCACGAACCGGAATCTGCCGCTGCGCGAGCTGATCGGGTTGGAGGACGCCGCGACGGGAACAATCGAGGATGTCGTACCGCTCACCCCGCTGCAGCGCGGCATGTTCTACCTGTCGGGTCTCGACGACGGCGTCGACGTCTACACGATGCAGACGGTGCTCGATCTCGACGGCGAACTCGACGCGGCAACACTGCGCCGGTCCGCGCGGGCACTCGTCGCCCGCCATGCAGTACTGCGCACCGGCTACCGCACCGCCGGCTCCGGTGAGCCCGTCGGTGTCGTCCTGCGCGCCGCCGACCCCGAGTGGACCGAGGTGAACCTCGCCGAACGTCTGGACCCGGACGTCGATTCCGCCGAAATTGTTGTACGCGAACGTGATCGGAGATTCGACCCGGCGGCGGCACCACTGGTGCGATTCGCGTTGCTGACACTCGCCTCGGCCCGGTCCCGGCTGGTCGTCACGATGCACCACCTGGTGGCGGACGGCTGGTCGACGCCGCTGCTCATGCAGGAACTGCTGCAGATCTACGCCGCCGGAGGCGCAGACGGTGCGCTGCCCGCGGTCGCTCCGTTCAGCGACTACCTCGACTGGCTCGCCGGTCAGGATGCCGACGCCGGCGTGCAGGCGTGGCGCGGTGCCCTCGCCGGCATCGACGAACCGACCCGCATCGCGCCGGCCGGATCGTCGCTCCGGGCCGAACTCCCCGGCGAAATCACCGTTCCGGTGCCCGACGAGCTGACCGAACGAATCCGCGTCGCCTGCCGTGCCCGCGGCGTCACCGTCAACACCGTGGTGCAGACCGCGTGGGGTGTACTGCTCGGGGCGCTGACCGGCCGCACGGACGTCGTGTTCGGTGCCGTCGTCTCCGGCCGCACCCCCGATGTGCGCGGCGTCGAATCGATGATCGGCCTGTTCATCAACACGGTGCCGGTGCGGGTGCGGATGAACGCCGCCGAGACGATCGCGGAATTGCTCACCCGCATCCAGGCGGAACAGAACGCGGTGATGGACCACCAGCACATCGGGCTGCCCGACGTGCAGCGCGCGATGGGCGTCGGCGAACTGTTCGACACGCTCCTGGTGTTCGAGAATTATCCCGTCGACCGGGACGCCCTCGACCGGGCACAACGCGACGGCGGTGTGCGGGTGACATCGGTCGACGGCACCGACGCCACCAACTATCCGCTCGTGCTCGTCGCGGGCATGCAGGACACCCTCCACCTGGGTCTCGAATACCAGCGCAGCGTATTCGGCGATCACGACGCACACGTCCTGGGCGAGCGGCTCGTGCACATCCTGGACCGGCTCGTCGCCGAACAACCCGGAACGGTCGCGCACCTCGACGTGCTCACCGCAGGGGAACGCGCAGGACTGCTGGACGAGCGGTCGCTGACCGCCCCGGCTCCGACCACCGGTGCGACAACGATGGCAGCACTGCTGGATTCGCAGCTAGAACGCACTCCCGCCGTGCCCGCCGTCGTGGCCGGTGGCGTCACGCTCACCTTCGCCGAATTGGGGGAGCGGTCGGCGCGACTGGCGCGACTGCTCATCGCCTCGGGCGTCGGACCCGAGGTGGTCGTCGGGCTGGTACTGCCCCGCTCGGAGCACATGCTCGTGGCGATCACCGCGGTGATCCGCGCGGGCGGTGTGTACGTGCCGATGGATCCGTCCTACCCGACCGAACGATTGGCGCACATGGTCGCCGATGCGCGGCCACGGGTGATCGTGACCGTCTCGCCGGTGCTCGACACGATCACCGCGATCACACCGGGCATCGACCGGGTCGTACTCGATGATGCCGCGACCGCCGATCGCATCGCGGACCTGTCGGCCGCACCGGTCACCGACGCCGACCGGCTCGCACCGCTGCACCCGGACAACGGGGTGTACGTGATCTACACGTCCGGTTCGACGGGGCTTCCGAAGGGGGTGGCCGTGACCCATGCGAACCTGCTCAACCTGTACGACAGTCACCGGGCAGACCTGTACCGGCCCACCGTCGCCGCTGCGGGCACCGAATCCGTCGGCGTCGGGCACGCGTGGTCGTTCGGTTTCGACGCATCCTGGCAGCCCACCCTGTGGTTGTTCGACGGACACACCGTGCACGTGTTCGACGACGACACCATGCGCGATCCGGAACGGATGGTCGCATACACCCTCGAACATCGACTCGACTTCCTCGAGGTCACCCCGTCGTTCCTGGATCGCATGCTCGCCGCCGGCCTGTACGACGGTGACTATCGCCCGGCCAGTGTCGGTTTCGGCGGCGAGGCGGTGAACCCGGCGTCGTGGCGTCGGCTGCGGGAACTCACCGACGGCCGGGCGTTCAACCTGTACGGGCCCACCGAATGCACCGTCGATTCCCTCGTCGGTGCGGTCACCGGAGCTGACACCCCGTGCCTCGGCCGCGCCGTGCACGGCGCCGGCGCCTACGTGCTCGACTCGATGCTGCGGCCGGTGCCCGCCGGCGTGGCCGGAGAGTTGTACATCTCCGGTCGCGGTGTGGCCCGGGGCTACCTGGGCCGCCCCGACCTGACGTGCGCCCGGTTCCTGCCGAACCCGTTCGCCGGTGACGGAACCCGGATGTACCGCACCGGCGATGTGGTCCGGCGGGTGCCGGGTACCGGCGGCGACACCGTGCTCGAGTTCCTCGGCCGCGGCGACGACCAGGTCAAGATCCGCGGCTACCGCGTCGAACTCGGCGAGGTCGAGGCAGCGTTGACGGCCACAGTCGGTGTTCGGGACGCCGTGGTGAACGCACACACCGACGGTCGCGGCGTCACCCGCCTCATCGGCTACGTGACACCCGACGGTGATGTGGACCCGGCGGCCGTGCGCGCGTCCGTCGCGGCACGAATGCCCGACTACATGGTGCCCGCCGCGGTGACGGTTCTCGCCGAGTTCCCGGTCACCGCCAACGGCAAGATCGACAAGAAGTCGCTGCCCGAACCGGATTTCGCGGCGCTCGTCGGCGCCACGGAACCGACCACACCGACCGAGGTGGCCCTCGCGGCCGTCGTCGCCGAGGTGCTCGGACTGGACCGGGTCGGTGCCGACGACGACTTCTTCGCGCTCGGTGGAGATTCCATCGTGTCGATCCAGTTGGTATCGAAGGCGCGGGCCGCGGGTCTGTGGATCTCCACGCGCCAAGTGATCGAATTGCGTACCGTCGAGGGTCTCGCCGCCGCGATCGATGCTGCCGATCCCACCGCGATACCCACGACTGTCGAAGGCGACGCCACCGGCATCGTGCCGGTGACGCCGATCGTGTGGGACACCGTCGAGCAGGGCGTGGGGTTACGCAGGTTTTCCCAGGCACGTCTGCTCGTCGCACCGGTGGGATTGTCCGTGGATGTGCTGCGGACCGCGGTCGCCGCACTGCTGGGTACCCACCACATGCTGCGGTCGGTGCTCGTCGTCGAGGACGGCGGAACCCCGCGATGGGAGGTTCCGGTATCGGTGCCTCCCGTGGACACACTCGTCCGCCGCGTCGACGCACAAGGCACGGACGAAGCGCGCTGGCTCGAGCTGTTCGCTACCGAGCGTGAGAGTGCTTACACCGCACTCGATCCGGAGTCCGGTGTGATGCTGCAGGTGATCTGGTTCGACTTCGGGCCGGATCGTCCGGGACGGCTGTTCGTCGCCGTGCACCACCTCGCGGTCGACGGTGTGTCGTGGCGGATCCTCGTACCGGACTTCGCCGACGCCGTCGAGCAGGCGACCCGCGGCACTGCCGTCGCGCTCACCGCCGCAGGAACGCCCTTCCGGGTATGGGCCGCCGGACTGTGCGAGGCGGCCCGGTCCGACCGGATCACCGCGTCGTGGCCGGACTGGCAGCGGGCACTCGCCGTCGACGAACCACACTGGGGCGCCCGCCCACTGGATGCGACTCGCGATACCGTCTTCGCTACCCGCACGGACCGGGTGCGCCTTCGCGTCGAGGTCACCGAACGTGTCCTCGCGTCGGGTTCGGTCGAGAACATCGCGCTTGCGGCGCTGGCTGTGGCGGTCGCGGAGGTGCGCGGCGGTGACGTCGTGCGGATCGACCTCGAAGGGCACGGCCGCGAAGAACAGGTCGTGCCGGGTGCCGACCTGTCCCGGACCGTCGGCTGGTTCACCGCGCTCTACCCGATCGCGGTGGACCTGTCTGCCGCCGGTGCCGGTACGGTGCCGGTCGATACCGCGGCTGCGCTGCACGCTGTGGAGTCGGTGACAACAGCGTTGCCCGACAACGGCATCGGGTTCGGTGTGCTGCGTCGGCTGCACCCCGAACGGGCGCAGCGATTCGACGGATACCGCTGTCCCGCAATCATCTTCAACTATCTCGGCCGGCTGACCCTCGGTGACGACTCCGGCGCGCCCTGGTCCGCAGCGCCGGAGGTGGCATCGATCGGCGGATCCGTCGATCCGTCCACCCCGCTCGATCACGTCCTTCAGGTCGATGCGATCACCGAGGACACCGCGGACGGTCCGGTGCTCGAATGCGAGTTCGCGGCGGCCGCGGGAATCGTCGACGCCGACACTCTCGTCGCGCTGGCGCGGCGCTGGGAAGAGGTCGCATCGGATCTGGCGGGCCTGCCACCACGGACCGTCGGAACTCGAACACATCTGTAGCAGAAGGAGAAACGCATGTTGGATCGTGTAACTGTCCTGGCCGACACCGCCCGGATACTCGAGGTCGAACTCGACGAACTGGACCCGTCCGTGAGCCTGGTCGACCAGGGTCTCGATTCCGTGCGGCTCATGGCGCTCGTCGAACACTGGCGCGGTGCGGGCGCAGAGGTCGACTTCGTGTCGCTGGCGTCCGAACCGGACCTCGAGCAGTGGTGCGCGCTGCTCGCGCGGCAGTGAGCCGAGTGCGGTGACGATCATCGACAAACTCATCATCGACGTCGATCCGCTGCGGACCAGTCGCGAGTTCCGGTACCTGTTCATCGCGCGCGTGGTGTCGCTGCTCGGTATCGGATTCCTCATCGTCGCGGTCCCGGTGCAGGTGTATCAGGTCACCGGATCCACCGCGCACGTCGCCGCCGTGTCGACGGTGCTCGGTGTCACCACGTTCGCGGCGACGTTCGTCGGCGGGGTGCTCGCCGACCGGTTCGACCGCCGCACGGTGATCGCGCTGGCACGTGGCGTCGCCGGGGTCGCATTCGCCGTGCTCGCCGTCAACGCCTTCCTCCCCGACCCGCAGTTGTGGGTGATCTACGCGGCGGCGGTGGTCGACGGCATCGCGGGCGGGATCTCGGCGACCGCACTGATGGCGGTGACACCCAGCCTCGTCCCACGGGACAAACTCGCCGCGGCCGGTGCGCTCATGGCGCTGACCGCGGACCTCGGCGCGATGGTGGGACCCGCACTCGGCGGAGTGGTCATCGCGGCCGGTGGAGTCGGGTCCGCGTACGTGGTGGCGGCGGCGGCGACCGCGGTCACCACGTTCTGCATCACCCGGCTGCCATCGCTACCACCCACGGGCGCCGTCGAGGAATCGCCGCTGGAATCGGTGGTGAGCGGATTCCGGTTCGCGGTCCGCAATCGCATCGTCGGTGGTGTTCTGATCGCCGGTTTCGTCGCGATGCTGCTGTCCGGCTGGGCGGTCCTGATCCCCGCGTTCGCCGATGAGGTGCTCGGCGCGGGTCCCTCCGTCGTCGGCCTGCTGTACACGGCACCGGCGGTGGGTGCGGTGCTCGGATCGATGACCAGCGGGTGGACCGGGTCGGTGCGATGGTCCGGCCGCGTCGTCTTCGTGCTCATGGCGATCTCCGCTGCCGGTCTCGTCGGTGCGGGCGCGACGGGCATGCTCGTAATCGCTCTGCTCGGTCTCGCGGCGCACGGATTCGGTGATTCGCTCTCCGACATCGTCCGGTTCGCAACGGTGCAGATGCACACCCCCGACGAATATCGGGGTCGCATCGCGGCCGTGTGGGCGGCGCAGGTCACCGCAGGCGCGTCGGTCGGTGCGATCGCGGCCGCCGCGGTCGCGGCGGTGGTGCCCATGTCGATGGCGCTCGTCGCATACGGTGCGGCGGGACTCGCCTTCACCGCGGTCCTCGCCGTGGTCCTGAAATCTTTCCGGCGACTGGACGAACAGGAGCATTCCCGCCTCGAGGAGGTCACCTAGCGCGGTTCCACGACCCGTACGTGGTGTCGATAGCGTCGGCTACCGACACCACGCCCGGGGCAGGAGGATCCAGCGCGTCAACGTTCCTCTCAGAGTGCATCTGAAAACTCCGGGTCGAGGGTCAAGCAGAACGGGCAAGCCGACGTGACATCGTGGCGATCATCGCGACGTGGACCATCGCCTCATGATGATCGGGTCGGGTCTCGTAATCCC
>NZ_JBAQXC010000025.1:0-20600 GCF_049299235.1 Rhodococcus sp. (in: high G+C Gram-positive bacteria)
GTGCTACTGCTGGGCCGCGGCGCGGCGGCGCAGTCGGCGTGCCGCCGCGACGAGGTTGCGCAGCGACGGTTCCAACTGCCAGTGGTGGCGAGTCTTGAGACCACCGTCCGGATTGGCCCACAACCGATCCAGCTCCACCGATTCGGCTGCCTCGGTGAGCAATTCGTCCAGCTCGTCGATGTCCGGGATCCGCGCCGAGCGGCTCTCGTACACACCCGGTCCGACACCGTGGGTCAGCGCGTGGTCCTTGATCGCGTCGAGAACCCAGCCGATGGACCGGGTCGCGACGATCGCGGTGACATCCGCGTCGAGCCGTTCGATCGCGTCGACCACCGACTGCTGCCCGGAGTACGTCAGATGGGTGTGGATCTGCGTTTCCGGTTTCGCACCGCCGGTGGCGAGGCGGAACGCGTCGACCGCCCAGTTCAGGTATTCGGTGCGACCGCGGTGCCGCAGCGGCAGCAGTTCGCGGATGGCCGGCTCGTCGACCTGGATGATCGCAATACCTGCCCGCTCGAGATCGGCGATCTCGTCGCGGATCGCCAGCGCGAGCTGATCGGCGGTTTCGTGCAGCGCCTGGTCCTGACGCATGTACGACCGGGCGAGCATCGTGACCGGGCCGGTGAGCATGGCCTTGACCGGCTTGTCCGTGAGCGACTGCGCGTAGGTGATCCATTCGACAGTCATCGGCTTCGGCCGCACGATGTCGCCGTACAGGATCGGCGGACGGGTGCACCGCGAACCGTATGCCTGTACCCAGCCGAAGTGCGTGGTGGCGAAGCCCTCCAGCAACTCGGCGAAGTACTGGATCATGTCGTTGCGTTCGTGCTCACCGTGCACGAGCACGTCGAGGCCGATGTCCTCCTGCAACCGGATGGTGGACTCGATTTCCTCGCGGATCCGCTTGACGTAGTCGTCGTATGAGATGCGGCCCTGACCGAGCTCGTAGCGGGCCTTGCGGATTTCGTCCGTCTGCGGGAACGACCCGAGGGTGGTCGCGGGCACCGGCGGCAACTGGCGTCGCTCCTGCGGCGCGGCGCGCCGCTCCTCGTCGGGTGCGCGCACCCGATGTTCGGGTTTGAGCGCGTTGATCCGGGCGCGGACGGTGTGCTTCTGCTTGAAATGCACCGAAGTCGGCGGCACCCGCCACTTCTCCTCGGCGCCGGTGGTCAGCGCCTTCGCGAGCGACACCACCTCGCCGACCTTCTGCTTCGCGAACGCGAGACGGTCGGCGACGTCACCGGGAATGTCGTATTCGACGAGCAGGTCGTAGGGCACGTGCAGCAATGTGCACGACGTCGACACGACGAGGTCGGGGGCGACCGCGGCGAGCGAATCGAGGTAGTCGAGGACGCGACGACGATCCGAACGCCACACGTTGCGACCGTCGACGACGCCCGCGTAGATGCGCTTGCGTTTGAGACCAGGCACCGCGGCCAGTTCCTCCGCGCTGATCTTTCCGTTGACCAGGTCGAGGCCGATGGCCTCGACCTTCGACGCGGCGAGGATCGGCAGGGCATCACCGAGGTGACCGTACGGTCCGGTGACGAGGATGCGCGGGCGCAGCGGTGCGTGCGACAACGTCCGGTAGGCACGTTCGAGCGCCGCGAGGTCGTCGGCGCTGCGGTCCTGCGTGAAGGACGGTTCGTCGAGTTGGACGCACGTCGCACCAGCCTTGGCGAGTTGCTCGAAGAGCTTCTCGTACTCGGGGAGCAGCGCGTCGAGCAGATCGAGTGTGGCGAAACCGTCCTGTTGCGAGGTCGGTGAAATCTTCGACAGCAGCAGCAACGAGACCGGGCCGAGCACGACCGGGCGTAGTTCGATGCCCTTGGCCTTGGCCCGTTCGAACTCGTCGAGCAGCGCGGCCGAGTTCAGACCGAATGTGGTGTTCTCGTCGAGTTCGGGCTGCCGGTAGTGGTAGTTGCTGCCGAACCAGCGCACCAGCTCCAGCGGCGGGAAGTCCTCGCGGCCGCGGCAGAGCGTGAAGTAGAAGTCGAGTGGATCGAGCTCGCCGACCAGGGGGCGGAAGCGCTCGGGGACCGCGCCGAACAACAGTGCGTTGTCCAGCACGTGATCGTAGTAGGAGAACGTGTTGCCGGGAACCTGCGTCAGACCGGTTGCCGCGAGTTCGCTCCAGGTGTCCTCTTGGATGCCCCGGGCGACCGCGACGAGCTCGTCGCGTGTGCCGGTGCCGTGCCAGTAGGACTCGAGAGCGCGCTTGAGCTCGCGGCGGGTTCCGATACGCGGGTACCCGAGAATGCTGGATCCGTAGCCGGTGGCGTTGCTGGCCATCTCGGAATCGACCTTTCCCTCCATGCACCTCGCGCCCGTGCACCGACAGTCAGTGCGAAGACTGCTGTCGGGCACGGGCGCCGAAGTGCGGTGTGGTGGTGCTACCTACTGCTTAGCCTGCCTTTTTGGAGGCACGACCGTTTTCGGCGTATTCGTAGAAGCCTGCGCCCGACTTCTTGCCGACGAGACCGGCCTCGACCATACGGAGCAGCAGCGGCGGCGCCGAGTACAGCGGCTCCTTGAACTCCCCGTACATCGAGTCGGCGATCGACTTGACGGTATCGAGCCCCACCAGATCGGTCAGCGCGAGCGGACCCATCGGGTGGGCGCAGCCGAGCACCATCGCCTTGTCGACGTCTTCCTTCGTCGCGAATCCGGATTCGACCATCCGGATCGCCGACAGCAGGTACGGCACGAGCAGTGCATTCGCGATGAAGCCGGCGCGATCCGAGGACCGGACGACCTGCTTGCCGAGCACGTCGGCGGCGAAGGCCTCGGCCCGCTCGGTGACCGTCGGGCTGGTCTTGAGGGTGGTGATGAGCTCCACGAGCGGGAGCACCGGCACCGGGTTGAAGAAGTGCAGGCCGATGACGCGCTCGGGGGCGCTGGTGGCGATGCCCAGCTTCATGATCGGGATCGACGAGGTGTTCGAGGCGAGCACCGCGTTCGGGTCCGTGACGATCTTGTCGAGCTCCGCGAAGATTTCGCTCTTGACCTTCTCGTCTTCGACAACGGCCTCCACGACGAGCTGGCGGTCCGCGAAGTCACCGAGGTCCGAGGTGAACCGGAGACGCCACGCGGCCTGCTCCCGTTCCCGTTCGGTGATCTTTCCGCTGCTCACACCCCGGTCGAGGGACCGGAGGATGCGGGCTCGTCCGGCAGCCGCGAGTTCGCGGGTCTGCTCGAACACCAGTACGTCGACATGAGCGCGCGCGCACACCTCGGCGATACCTGCGCCCATGATCCCGGCGCCGATCACGCCGACGCGCTGAATCTTTTCGCTGGTCACGTCAGCTCCTTCTCGTCATGTTGGGGTGGTCGTGGATTCGGTGGTACAGCCGGTCCGGCGGCATACCGCGCCGCCGGACCGGTTCGAGCGAGGTGAAGTCACCGCCGTGGGATATCCCGCGGCACCGGCTTCGGGTGGGCAGTTCCTAGTGGAACTGGCCCTCTTCGGTGGAGCCCTTCAGGGCAGCCGTCGAGGTGTTCGGGTCGACCGTGGTGGCGATGCGGTCGAAGTAGCCGGCGCCGACCTCACGCTGGTGCTTGATGGCGGTGAAGCCACGCTCCTCGGCGGCCTTGAACTCGCGCTCCTGCAGGTCGACGAAGGCGGTCATGCCCTGACGGGCGTAGCCGTGAGCCAGGTCGAACATGCCGTAGTTGAGAGAGTGGAAGCCGGCCAGGGTGATGAACTGGAACTTGAAGCCCATCGCGCCGAGCTCGCGCTGGAACTTCGCGATGGTCGCGTCGTCCAGGTGCGCCTTCCAGTTGAAGGACGGCGAGCAGTTGTACGCGAGGAGCTGGTCCGGGAATTCGCCGCGGACGGCCTCGGCGAACTTCTTGGCGACCTCGAGGTCCGGCACGCCGGTCTCCATCCAGATGAGGTCGGAGTACGGGGCGTAGGCCTTGGCGCGGGCGATGCAGGGCTCGATGCCGTTCTTGACGCCGTAGAAGCCTTCCGACGTGCGGGTGCCGTCGAGGAACTCGCGGTCGCGCTCGTCGACGTCGGAGGTCAGCAGCGTGGCGGCCTCGGCGTCGGTGCGGGCGATGACGACGGTCGGGACGTCGGCGACGTCGGCCGCCAGGCGAGCCGAGGTCAGGGTGCGGATGTGCTGCTGCGTCGGGATGAGCACCTTGCCACCGAGGTGGCCGCACTTCTTCTCCGACGCGAGCTGATCCTCCCAGTGCGAACCGGCGACGCCGGAGGCGATCATGGCCTTCTGCAGCTCGTAGACGTTGAGAGCGCCACCGAAGCCGGCCTCACCGTCGGCGACGATCGGGGCGAGCCAGTTGTCGACGGAGGTGTCGCCCTCGACCTTGGCGATCTCGTCGGCGCGGAGCAGCGCGTTGTTGATGCGGCGGACAACCTGCGGAACCGAGTTCGCCGGGTACAGCGACTGGTCCGGGTAGGTGTGGCCGGACAGGTTGGCGTCGCCGGCGACCTGCCAACCGGACAGGTAAATGGCCTTGAGGCCGGCGCGGACCTGCTGCACGGCCTGGTTGCCGGTCAGGGCGCCGAGCGAGTTGATGTAATCCTCGTTGTTGACGAGATCCCACAGGATCTCCGAGCCACGGCGAGCGAGGGTGGCCTCCTCGACGACGCTGCCCTGCAGCTTGACGACCTGCTCGGCCGTGTAGTTACGGGTGACGCCGTTCCAGCGAGGGTTGGTGTCCCAGTCCTTCTGGATTTCTTCAGCGGTCCGCGGGGTGCCGGTGGTCGACATCAAAGCTCCACTCTCTAGATTCGAATCCGCTCCGGATGTTCAGCAGTACGTACGTACGACTTCACATCCTTCGCGTGCCGTTCGGATGTACTACTAGACAATGGCACAGCCGAAAAAGGCCGTCTACCTGTAGCTAATGTAAATCTTGGCTAGGTTTCGCGGCGGCTTTGCAAAGATTGCGAACGAATGTGCGCCTGCCCGGCCGACACACCGCGACAGATTTGGTTACTCACCAGTAGCTCTACCTCGGCTTTCGCGACAGGCTCGGCGCGCGGGCGCCATGCCCTCCGCGCTCCGGATGCGGGCCCGCTCGCGCCCGAATACGAGACCGATGTGTGAGGCTTCACACCCACCAACTCCTCCGAACAGCGCATTTCCCCGCATCTGGATCGACCGAATTTGCAGAACCGGTCGTACTATGTCCCACGGCGACCAGATCGGGGCTGGACTCGTCGCGCATCGATGCTGCGCAACTGCTCGCGTCTCGCCCACACACACGAGCAGAGTCTCGCCCACACACACGAGCAGAGGAGGGGCCATTCTTTCCCCCACATCACGCGACATCATCGAGGCCACGTTGCCCGCCGTCGGAGCAAACATCGGCCGGATCTCCGAACGGTTCTACGAGCGCCTGTTCACCGCTGTGCCGCACATGTGCACGGATCTGTTCAATCGAACGAATCAGCGCAACCGGGAACAACAGAAGGCACTGGCCAGTTCCATCGCGGCGTTCGCCGGACTCCTCCTCACCGAGGAACCCGGAAACATCGACGCGATCATGGCCCGGATCGCGAACAAGCACGCGTCGATCGGCATCCAGGCCGGACACTACGAACTGATCCGGTTCCACCTGTTCGCCGCGATCGGCGAGGTACTCGGCGACGCCGTGACCGCCGAGGTCGCCGCGGCCTGGCATCAGGTCTACACCCTCATGGCGAACTCGCTGATCGCCCAGGAAGCGGCCCTGTACGACTCGGCCGGTGTCCCGCACGGACACGTGTGGCGGCTGGTGACGGTATCCGCGGTCGAATACGACGGCGCCGCGGTCGCAACCTTCGAAATACAATCACTCGACCAGAGCCCTCTCCCGGAGTTCCTTCCAGGTCAATACATTTCGATCTGCGTTCGACTCCCCGACGGAACCAGGCAGATCCGGCAGTACACCCTGGCGCGTGGCCGGATTCCGGGCGGATGGTCCGTCACGATCAAGAAGGTTCCGGACGGACTGGTCTCCTCGTTCCTCGCCGAGGCCGTGCGGCCGGGCACCGAACTGATCGTGTCGCATCCCTTCGGAAGTCTCCACGTCGACAGCGACAACACTCCGCTGGCCCTGATCTCCGCAGGCATCGGCATCACCAACACACTGACCGCACTGCAACACCTCGCCGACACCAATCCGCTGCGCCGCGTCGTCGCACTCCACGTGGACCATTCCCCCTACGACCATGCGCGCCGCGCCGACATCGCCGAACTCGTCTCTCGGCTGCCGAATTCTCGAATGAAAGTACGCTACAACGACTTCGAGGAGTTTCATGTGCTCGGCCGGTCCCCCGTCGACAACTTCGACATCCCGGCCGACACCGCGACCTACGTGTACGGACCGGTCGCGTTCATGCGGGCGGTGCGCGACGGCCTCGTCGCGCGCGGAATACCACTCGAGTCGATTCACTACGAAGCCTTCGCACCCGGGTCCTGGCTCGGGGTCGACCCACCTGTTCGGGTCACGTCGCGCCACCGTAATTAACACGTTGCAAACAGCTCTTTGCAAAGCCCCGCTTCTGGCCGTACGCTGGGCGAATGGCCAAGACCTTCGTGGGAGCCCGCCTGCGCCAGCTACGTACCGAGCGCGGACTCAGCCAAGCCGCACTCGCGAAGAACCTCGAGATTTCCGCCAGCTATCTCAACCAGATCGAACACGACGTTCGTCCCCTCACCGTTCCGGTCCTGCTCCGGATCAGTGAGGTCTTCGGCGTCGACACCACCTTCTTCTCGTCACAGGACGACACCCGGCTGATCGCCGAGATGCGGGAGGTCGCGCTCGACCAGGAGATGGGCATCGACGCCGACGCCCAGGAGATCGCCGAAATGGTCGCCGCCCATCCCGGTCTGGCCCGCGCGATGGTCAACATGCACCGCCGGTTCCGCAACACCACCGCCCAACTCGCCGCCGCAACCGAAGACCGGTACAGCGACGGCAGCGGCAGCGGCTCCATCACGATGCCGCACGAGGAAGTGCGGGACTACTTCTATCAGCGGCAGAACTACATGCACGACCTCGACACGTCGGCGGAAGAACTCGCGAACCGCATCCGGTTCCACCGCGGCGACGTCGCGGGCGAGATCGCCAAACGGATGGCGACCGTCCACGATGTGCAGATCGTCAAGCGCATCGACCTCGGTGAGAACATCCTGCACCGATACGACCCGGAGACCCGCACTCTCGAGATCGCCCCGCAACTGTCGGGCGGGCAGCAGGTGTTCAAACTCGCGATCGAACTCGCCTACCTCGAATGCGGCGACCTCATCGACAAGATGGTCGCCGACGGCGCGTTCACCTCCGACGCCTCCCGTGCGCTGGCCCGCCTCGGACTCGCGAACTACTTTGCGGCGGCAACCATCCTGCCGTACACACAGTTCCACGAGATCGCCGAAGACTTCCGTTACGACGTCGAACGACTGTCCGCGTTCTACGGCGTCAGCTACGAGACGGTCGCACACCGCCTGTCCACCCTGCAGCGTCCCAAACTGCGGGGCGTGCCGTTCTCCTTCGTCCGCGTCGACCGCGCGGGCAACATGTCCAAACGCCAGTCCGCCACCGGCTTCCACTTTTCGTCCAGCGGCGGAACGTGCCCATTGTGGAACGTCTACGAGACGTTCGCCTATCCGGGCAAGATCATGACGCAGATCGCGCAGATGCCCGACGGCCGTCGCTACCTGTGGGTCGCGCGAACCATCGAACGGCGCGCGGCCCGCTACGGGCAGCCGTCGAAGACGTTCGCGATCGGTCTCGGGTGCGAGATGCGCCATGCACATCGGCTGGTCTACGCCGACGGACTCGATCTCGACGATTCGAACCAAGGCACCCCGATCGGCTCCGGCTGCCGGATCTGCGAGCGGGTCAACTGCCCGCAGCGTGCATTCCCGCCGCTCGGCAAGGAACTCGACATCAACGAGCACCGGAGCTCGGTGTCGCCCTATCTCATCCGCTGACCCGCGGGTAACACCCCATTCTTCCGAGCGAGCGGTACATCCGGTCGATTGAACGAGACGAGCGATACATTCGCTCGGATGCCGGCGACCGCCGACACCTGTTCACGTGACGGAAACATCGAACATCCAATTGTCACAAGCAGATATACCCGCGCAACACCACCCCTTTACTGTTTGGCCGACGAATACAGCGCTGTATACGCGCCCGGATACACCGGGAACCGAGGCTTCTCATGTTCGAACGAAGGGGTATCTCCCATGCCACGTGCCAGGTCCACGTTCGCCACGCGTGCTGTCGCCGTCCCGGCCGCGCTCGCCGCCGCCGGTCTCCTGCTCACCGCGTGCGGCAGCAAGGCCGGTGACACCACCACCTCCGCGGCCGGCGCATCCTGCGTCGACACCTCCGGCGACACGATCAAGGTCGGCTCACTGAACTCGCTGTCCGGGACGATGGCGATCTCCGAAGTCACCGTGCGTGATTCGATCGCACTGGCCGTCGAGGAAATCAACGCCTCCGGCGGAGTGCTCGGCAAGCAGATCCAGGTCGTCGCCGAAGACGGGGCATCCGAACCGACCGTGTTCGCCGAGAAGGCCGAAAAGCTCATCAGTTCCGACTGTGTCGCTGCGGTATTCGGCGGCTGGACGTCGTCGAGCCGCAAGGCGATGCTCCCGGTGTTCGAGGACAACGACGCACTGCTGTACTACCCCGTCCAGTACGAGGGACTGGAGTCGTCGCCGAACATCTTCTACACCGGAGCGACCACCAATCAGCAGATCGTGCCCGCGCTGGACTACCTGAAGGAGAAGGGCGTCAAGTCCCTCTACCTCGTCGGCAGCGACTACGTGTTCCCGCAGACGGCGAACCGCATCATCCGCGCCTACGCCGACGCCAACGGTATCGAGATCAAGGGCGAGGACTACACCCCGCTCGGCTCGACCGACTTCTCGACGATCGTCAACAAGGTCCGCACCGCCGACGCGGACGCGGTGTTCAACACGCTCAACGGCGACTCGAATGTCGCCTTCTTCCGCGAATACGCCAATGTCGGACTGAAAGCCGCTGACATGCCCGTTGTTTCGGTGTCCATCGCCGAAGAAGAGGTCGTCGGCATCGGCGCCCAGAACATCGAGGGCCAGCTCACCGCGTGGAACTACTACCAGACGGTGGACACCCCCGAGAACACGGCGTTCGTCGACGCCTACAAGGCGAAGTACGGTGCGAACAAGCCGACCTCGGACCCGATGGAAGCCGCCTACACGTCGGTGTACCTGTGGAAGAACACCGTCGAAAAGGCGAACTCGTTCGCAGTGGCAGACATTCAGGATGCTGCCGACGGAGTCTCGTTCGACGCACCCGAAGGCACCGTCACCATCGACGGGGACAACCACCACATCACCAAGACCGCTCGCATCGGCGAGATCCGCGGCGACGGACTGATCTACACCGTGTGGGATTCGGGAACCCCGATCCAGCCGGACCCGTACCTCGAAAGCTACGACTGGGCCGCAAGCCTGTCCGGCAACTGAATCGGGCAGACCGGGAAACCGGCAAGGAGGGAGGCGCAATGGATATCGTTGTAGGACAGCTCTTCACCGGATTGAGCATCGGCTCGATCCTGTTGCTCGCGGCGCTGGGTCTGTCGTTGACGTTCGGCCAGATGGGCGTGATCAACATGGCCCACGGCGAGTTCATCATGGCCGGTTCGTACACCGCATATGTGGTTCAGCAGGTGGTGTCCGCGGCCGGGGTCTCGCTGCTGATCTCCCTGCTCGTCGGTTTCCTGGTCGGCGGCGTGATGGGCGTACTGCTCGAAGTCACCCTCATCCGCCGCATGTACCATCGTCCGCTCGACACCCTGCTCGTCACCTTCGGTGTCGGCCTGCTGCTGCAACAGGCCGCCCGTGACATCTTCGGCGCTCCAGCCGTCAATGTGGTGTCCCCGCAGTGGCTTACCGGTGGGGTCGAGATCCTCGGCGCGGTGATTCCGAAAACCCGACTGTTCATCCTCGCACTCGCCGTCGTGTGTGTCGTCGCTCTGATCGTGACGATGAAGCACACCCCGATGGGCCGGCGTATCCGCGCCGTCGTCCAGAACCGCGACCTCGCCGAAACGGTCGGTATCTCGAGTCGACGCACCGACATCACCACCTTCTTCATCGGCTCCGGACTCGCCGGTCTCGCCGGCGTCGCGCTGACCCTCATCGGCTCGACGAGCCCGACGATCGGCCAGTCGTACCTGATCGACGCGTTCCTCGTCGTCGTCATCGGCGGCCTCGGCCGCATCGAGGGTGCCGTGATCGCCGCGATCGCACTCGGCCTGCTCAACTCGTTCATCGAATACTCCACCACCGCCTCGATCGCGAAGGTCATCGTCTTCGGAATCATCGTGGTGTTCCTGCAGATCCGCCCGCAGGGTCTGTTCGCGGTCAAGACAAGGAGCCTGGTCTGATGTCCGTACTCACCCGGCCCGGGCCGGCCCGCGTCTGGGCGGGATTCGCCATCGCCGCCCTCGTACTGTTCGGTCTCGCCCCCGCCGTCCTGTCCGACTTCCGACTGAACCTGCTGGCGAAATTCCTGTGCTTCGCGATCGTCGCCGTCGGCATCGGTCTCGCCTGGGGCCGCGGCGGGATGCTCACCCTCGGCCAGGGCGTGTTCTTCGGTCTCGGCGCCTACATGATGGCGATGCACCTGAAGATCGCCGACGCCGAACTACGCGGCGACACCGTCCCGGATTTCATGCAGATCGCGGGCATCCGGGAACTACCCGCGTACTGGGTGCCGTTCACCTCACCACTGGTGACGTTGCTGGCCATCGCGGTGGTACCGGCGATGCTCGCGCTACTCCTCGGCCTCGGCGTGTTCAAACGTCGCGTCAAGGGCGCCTATTTCGCGATCCTGTCGCAGGCGCTCGCGGCGGCCTTCGCGATCCCGCTCATCGGTCAGCAGAGCACCGGAGGGTCCAACGGACTCAACCGGTTCCGCACGTTCTTCGGCTACGACCTGTCCGATCCGGTCAACAAGCGAATGCTGTTCTTCATCGTCGCGGCGATCCTGCTGCTCGTCGTCGCCGCGACCCGCCAACTCATGTACTCCCGCTACGGCGAACTGCTCGTCGCGGTCCGGGACCAGGAGGAGAGGGTCCGCTTCCTCGGCTACGACCCGGCGAACGTCAAGGTCGTCGCGTACACCGTCGCCGCGTTCTTTGCCGGAATCGCCGGCGCGATGTTCGTGCCGATCGTCGGGATCATCTCACCCGCGGACATCGGAATCGTGCCGTCCATCGCCTTCCTCATCGGTGTCGCGATCGGCGGTCGCACCACCCTGCTCGGTCCTGTCCTCGGTGCGATCGGCGTCGCGTGGGCCCAAACCACCCTGTCCGAGAACTTCCCGTCCGCATGGACCTACTCGCAAGGTCTGTTGTTCATCGTCGTCGTCGGGTTCTTCCCGGCCGGCATCGCCGGACTCGCCGCGCTGCGGCGCCGCACTCGTACCCGCGGCGGAGCAGACACCGGCACCGAAAAGCCCGAAGCCGACCCCGAACCGACCGCCGAGAACACCGAGATGGAGCCGGCCCGATGACCGAACCCACGTTCGGCGGCAACGCCGGAATGTCCAGCCAATACCTCGAAATCCGCGACCTGCGAGTGCAATTCGACGGCTTCACCGCCGTCGACGGTGTCGACATGACGCTACTCCAGGGCGACCTGCGGTTTCTCATCGGCCCCAACGGCGCAGGCAAGACCACCCTGGTCGACGCGATCACCGGCCTCGCCCCCGCAACCGGATCGGTCACCAAGTCCGGGGTCGAACTGCTCGGCAAGAAGGTGCACACGATCGCGCGGCTCGGTGTGGGCCGCACATTCCAGACCGCGTCGGTCTTCGAGGAACTCACCGTCCTCCAGAACCTCGACATCGCCGCCGGAGCGGACCGCAGCGCGTGGCAGTTGCTGCGACGCCGCAAGGACGTGCTGCCGCAGATCGAGGAGGCCCTCGACACCATCGGTCTGGGGTCCCACCGCGACACACCCGCCGGAATCCTCGCGCACGGTCAGAAGCAGTGGCTCGAAATCGGCATGTTGCTCGTGCAGAACGCCGACGTGTTGCTCCTCGACGAACCCGTCGCCGGCATGAGCCACGACGAACGCGAGGAGACCGGCCAGTTGCTGCGCCGCATCGGCGCCCAGCGCACCGTCGTCGTCGTCGAACACGACATGGACTTCATGCGGGCGTTCGCGACGTCGGTGACGGTGCTGGCGCGCGGCAAGGTCATCGCCGAGGGCACCGTCGAAGAAGTACAGAACGATCCGCAGGTCCAACAGGTCTACCTGGGCACCGCAACCCTGGAGGAGGCGAACTGATGCTCGAACTCGTCGATGTCCGCACCGGATACGGACGCACCGAGATCATCCACGGTGCGACGATCACGGTCCCCGCGGACGGGGTCGTCGCGGTGATGGGCCACAACGGCGCCGGGAAAACGACCCTGCTGCGCGCCGCCGTCGGACTGCTGCCGGTGACCGCCGGAACGATCCTCCTCGACGGCGAGGACATCACCGGCCTGCGTCCGGCCGCACGAGTGGCCCGCGGGCTCGCCTACGTGCCGCAGGGCCAGCAGTCGTTCGGTCAGCTCACCTGCGCCGAAAACCTGCAGGTGGTCGCGGACGGACGCAAGAACGGCAAGGCCCTGATCGCCGAGATGCTCGATCTGTTCCCGGCGCTGGTTCCGCTGCTGGATCGGCGCGCGGGCCTGCTGTCCGGCGGTCAACGTCAGCAACTCGCGATCGCCCGCGCCCTGATCACCCGGCCGCGCATGCTCATCCTCGACGAGCCCACCGAAGGTATCCAGCCGTCGGTGGTCGCGGAAATCGAGAAGACCATCGTGGATCTGAGCCGCCGCGGCGATCTCGGGGTGTTGCTCGTCGAACAGCACATCGGTTTCGCGCTCGACAACGCCCGCCACTTCTACGTACTCGAATCGGGGCGGATCACTACCACCGGTGACGGCGGCGCGGGCTCGGCCGACCTCGTCCGCGCGACGATGGCGATCTGATGACGACCGGAACCCACCGCGATCGCGTCTACCGTGCGTTGCGCGACGACCTGATGTCGGGACGGATGGGACCCGACGACCGACTCGGTGAGGAACGTCTCGCCGCGCTCTACGGGGTGTCGCGCACCCCTGTCCGCGAGGCACTCGCACGTCTGGTGTCCGACGGTCTCGTCGAACGGCGCGACCACTACTTGTTTCCGTATCGCCCCCGGTTCGACGATCTCGCCGACCTGTACGAACTGCGTATTCTCCTCGAAACGCACGGGATCCGGCGGGCCATCGACGATCCCGGTATCCGGCACGACCCGGACGTCCTCGGTCCCGAACTCGACCGCTGGTATGCCCGCCGCACGGACCTGCCCGAACCGGACGCCGGGTTCGTCGTCCTCGACGAGCAGTTCCATCTCGTGCTGCTCGCGGCGTCCGGCAGCGCCGCGCTCTGCGATTCCCTGGCGTCGGTGAACGCGAAGGTCCGGCCGGTGCGGATGTTCGACTACCTGACACCGGACCGGATGGCCGCGACCGTGGAGGAGCACATCCTAGTCGCCGAGTTGCTGCTCGACGGCCGGCTCGAGGACGCGCATCGGGTGTTGCTGGACCATATCGACACCTCCCGCACCGTCGTGATCCGGCGGGCAGAACAGGCCCGCACCCTGGCGCGGCTGGCACACGCGGTGCGGGACTGATCGGATCCGCGGTCCTGCCCAATCCATGAAATCGTCTTCCTCACCGAGGTTTTACCGTAGGAAACCGGACGGAAACAACTCCTCCCTAGCGTATACAGCGTTGTCGACAGAGCCGTATACCGCACGCGGACAACCACGTCGGGTCGCGCGGCTTCCCGCGCCACCAGCGGCCGACCAGAAGGAGCCTGCAGTGACATCGGGTTTCGATACCCTCCTCATCGCCAACCGAGGCGAAATAGCATGCCGCATCATGCGTTCCGCGCATTCACTGGGACTCAAAACAGTCGCCGTGTACTCCGACGCCGATGCGTCCGCTGCACACGTCGAACTTGCCGACGTCGCCGTCCGGCTCGGGCCCGCCCCGGCTGCGGAGTCCTACCTGCGTGCCGACCTGGTCATCGACGCCGCGCTCGCGACCGGTGCCGGTGCGATCCATCCCGGATACGGATTTCTATCCGAAAACGCGCACTTCGCAACAGCATGCGAGGACGCGGGTATCGCGTTCGTCGGTCCGACGCCCGAGCAGCTGCGCGTGTTCGGCGACAAGCACACCGCCCGCGAGGCAGCCCGGGCGGTCGACGTACCACTCGTCGCGGGTACCGGACTGCTCGAATCGCTCGACGACGCTCTCGCCGCAGCTGAGATGATCGGCTATCCGGTGATGCTCAAGGCCGTCGGTGGTGGTGGCGGGATCGGTATGCAGGCATGCCATTCCGCCGGAGACCTTCACGGAGCGTACGAGCGGGTCCTGCGACTCGCCGCGGCGAACTTCTCGTCGACCGGGGTGTTCCTCGAGCGGTTCGTGGCACACGCCCGGCACGTCGAAGTCCAGGTGTTCGGCGACGGGCACGGCCGCACCGTCAGCCTCGGCACCCGCGACTGCTCACTGCAGCGCCGCAATCAGAAGGTCGTCGAGGAGGCTCCCGCACCGAACCTCCCCGATACCATCGTCCGTCAGATCCTCACGTCTGCACGAGCTCTCGCATCGTCGGTGGACTACCGTTCCGCCGGAACCGTCGAGTTCGTGTACGACACGGTCCGTGGTGAAGCATCGTTCCTCGAGATGAACACCCGGCTTCAGGTCGAGCATCCGGTCACCGAGGAGGTGACAGGCGTGGACCTCGTCGGGTGGATGCTGCGCCTGGCAGGCGGTGAGGACTCCCTGCTCGACGCCGTCCCCGACGAGGGGCCACCGATCACCGGGCACGCCGTGGAAGCCCGCGTGTATGCGGAAGATCCCGGCCACGACCATCGGCCCAGCCCGGGCCTGCTCACCCACGTCGAGTTCCCCGCCCACACCCGGGTGGAGTCGTGGGTGGACACCGGCACCGAGGTGAGCCCGTACTACGATCCGATGATCGCGAAGATCATCGTGCACAGCGAATCTCGAAGCACAGCGTTCGCGGCGCTCGCCGACGCGCTCGACGACACCCACCTGTACGGCGTGCAGACCAACCTCCCGCAGCTCCGTCGCGCCTGCACCGAACCCGACGTGCTCGCCGCCGCACACACCACCGCCACGCTGGCATCCGTCCCCGCGACCGCGCACCGCATCGACGTGCTGCGCGGCGGAACGATGACCACGATCCAGGATCATCCGGGCCGGATCGGTTTGTGGGAGGTCGGGATTCCCCCGTCCGGACCCATGGACGACCTGTCGTTCCGGGCCGCGAACGTCGCGGTGGGCAACGGGCAGGGCGCACCGGGCCTCGAGTGCACCCTGCAGGGGCCTCGTCTCGCCTTCTCCGAGGCATCGCTCGTGTGCGTCACCGGCGCCCCCACCGCGGTGACCCTCGACGGCAACGAGGTGCCGCTCTGGGAACCGATCACGGTACCCGCCGGGTCGGTACTCGACATCGGCACTCCGCTCGACGCGGGTCTGCGCACATACGTCGCGGTGCGCGGCGGACTCGACGTGCCGCTGTTCCACGGCAGCGCGTCGACGTTCACGCTCGGCGGATTCGGTGGTGTCACCGGGCGCGCCCTCGCTGCCGGCGATGTCATCGGGATCAATGCGTGCACAACGGAATCAGAGGCGGTTCCGGTTCCTGTGGAGAACCGGCCCGAGTTCACGCACACCTGGCATCTCGCGGTGACGGAAGGCCCCCAGCCGGCACCGGCGTACTTCACCGCAGCCGACATGCAACAGTTCTACGACACCACGTGGTCGGTGCAGACCCACGCGAACCGCACCGGAATCCGACTCGACGGACCGAAGCCGGCGTGGTCGCGCAGCGACGGCGGCGACGCGGGGCTGCACCCGTCGAACCTGCACGACAACCCGTACAGCGTCGGCGCGCTCAACGTGTCCGGCGACACCCCGATCCTGCTCGGACCGGACGGCCCGAGCCTCGGCGGATTCGCCTGCCCGCTGACCGTCGTGGCCGGCCACCGCTGGAAACTCGGCCAGATCCGGCCCGGCGACGCCGTTCGGTTCGTCCCGGTCACCGACGACGCGGCAATCACGCTGCGCACCAGTTCTCTCCGCGGCATCGACATCCCACCCGTCGATCGTTCCACCGCCTCGGACGGTGGCCACCTCGGCCGTGCCGAATCGCTCGGCGACCGCCCCGAGGTGGTATACCTGCGCGGCGGCGACGACAACATTCTCGTCGAGTACGGCGACATGGTCCTCGATCTGGGACTGCGGATGCGGGTCCACGCGCTGTCGGAGGCGCTCGCCGCCCTGCGTCCGGCAGGCATCGTCGACGTCACCCCCGGAGTCCGGTCGCTGCACATCCACTTCGATCCCGACGTGCTGCCCCAGCATCGGCTTCTCGGAATCCTCCAGGATCTCGAAACCGACCTCCCCGCGACCCACGATCTGGTGGTGCCGAGCCGCACGGTCCGACTGCCACTGTCGTTCGACGACCCGTCGATCACCGAGGCGATCTCCCGCTACCGAAGCGGCGTCCGGGACGAAGCGCCGTGGCTGCCGTCGAACACCGAATTCATCCGGCGCATCAACGGATTCGACTCGGTCGAGCAGGTTCGCGACACCGTCTTCGACGCCGAATACCTCGTTCTCGGTCTGGGTGACGTGTATCTCGGTGCACCACTGGCCGTTCCGCTCGATCCTCGGCACCGGCTGGTCACCACGAAGTACAATCCGGCACGCACCTGGACACCGTCGGATGCCGTCGGTATCGGCGGTAAGTACCTGTGCGTGTACGGCATGGAATCTCCCGGCGGCTACCAACTCGTCGGCCGCACCGTGCCGATCTGGTCGGGCTACCGGCAGTCGGCGCCGTTCGAGAACGGCATACCGTGGCTGCTGCGATTCTTCGACCGCATCGTGTGGGAGCCGGTCACCCCCGCGCAACTCCTCGAATACCGTGCGGCGTCCCGCGCCGGGCGGTTCGACGCCGATATCGAGGACGGTACCTTCGCCCTCGCCGACCACCTGCGCTTCCTCGAGGACAACGCCGGTTCGATCGCCGAGTTCGATGCCCGCCAGGCTGCCGCGTTCGCCCGCGAACGGCAGGCGTGGCAGGACGCCGGCGAGTTCGACCGCACCGAATCGGCGCCGACCGAGATCACCGCACCCGTCGACGACATCCTGTCCGGGCTGCCGGACGGATGCACCGTCGTGGAGTCGTCTCTGGTCGGGAACGTGTGGCGGGTCGAGGTGTCCGAAGGGGACACCGTCGGTACCGGCACCACCACCGTGATACTCGAAGCGATGAAACTCGAAATGCCGGTCCAGGCCGACTGCCCGGGCACCGTCCTGAAAGTTCTCGTCGCGCCCGGCGTCAAGGTCGCGCCGGGCACCCCCCTCCTCGTGATCGGACCCGCCGCATGACCACCCCTGTCCGCACCACCGCTGTCCGCACCACCGCAGCAACCGATCGGGTGCTGCGCGCCCTCGACCGCATCGAGGAGGTCGACCGGCCCGAGGTCTGGATCACCCTGCGCGACCGCGGCGCGCTGCTCGCCGACGCCGCCGACGTCGACGCCCGACTCGCGGCCGGGCAGTCGCTGCCACTCGCCGGACTGACGGTCGCGGTCAAGGACAATGTGGACGTCGCCGGGCTGCCGACGACAGCCGCCTGCCCCGAATACGCCTACCTCCCGGACACCACCGCGTCGGGCGTCGCACGGCTCGTCGAAGCCGGTGCGGTGGTGCTCGGCAAGACCAACCTCGACCAGTTCGCGACCGGACTCGTCGGCACCCGCAGCCCGTATGGTGCGGTGCGCTGCGCGTGGGATCCCGAACGGGTATCGGGCGGTTCGAGTTCCGGGTCGGCCGTGGCGGTAGCACTGGGCATCGCCGATATCGGGCTCGGCACCGACACGGCGGGGTCGGGCCGGGTTCCGGCCGCCCTCAACGGGATCGTCGGCATCAAGGCGACGCTCGGGGTGATCCCCACTCACGGGGTGGTGCCCGCGTGCGTCGACTACGACTGCCTGACCGTATTCGCGGCGTCCCTCGATGTGGCCGCATCGGCAGCGGCGGTCATGGCGGGTCCCGATCCGCGCGATCCGCGTAGTCGCGGGTGGCCGGCCGACGTGCCGTTGGCGGCCGGGTCGACGATCCGCGTCGCGGTTCCACGCCCGGACGACCTGGCGGCGCTGTCCCCGGAGTACCGCGCCGCGTTCGACGCGACCGTGCGCGACGCACAGCAATCCGGTGTGCAGGTCACACACGTCGACATTTCCCGACTCCTCGACGCGGCGGCACTGCTGTACGACGGTGCGGTGGTCGCCGAACGATATGCCGCGGTCGGGGCGTTCCTGTCGTCACCGCGGGCCGGTGCCGATCCGGTGGTCGCGGCGATCGTCGCGGCGGCGAAGACCCCGGCCGCGCACGAACTCGTCACCGACCTCGACGTACTCACCCGGGTCCGCGCCCACGCACTCGACCTGCTCGCCGATGTCGACGGGTTGCTGTTGCCCACCACCACCGAGCATCCGACGATCACCGCGGTGCAGGCCGATCCGGTGGCCGTCAACCGCAGAATGGGGACCTACACCAACTTCTGCAATCTGCTCGACATGGCAGCGGTCGCCGTGCCCGGCCACTCCACCGAGTCGGGCGCCCCGTTCGGTGTCATGGTGGTCGTGCCCGCCTTCGGCGACCAGGTGGCGATCGACATCGCGGCCCACCTGACCGGAGTTCCGTCACCCGACTTCGTCGGCGCCGGAGTCGAACTCGCAGTGTTCGGCGCGCACCTGCGCGGGCAGGCCCTGCACTTCCAACTCGAGGATCTCGGAGCCCGGTTCGCCCGGGAGATCCACACCTCCGACGCGTACCGGCTCGTCGCCCTGAACACCACACCGGCGAAGCCCGGTGTCGTGCGCTACGGTCCCGGCGAGGGCGCCCCGATCGTCGGCGAGTTGTTCCGGATATCGGAGGCCGGTCTCGGCCGGTTCCTCGCCGCGCTGCCCGCGCCGATGACGCTCACCTCCGTCGAACTGTCCGACGGGCGGCACGTCGTGGGGTTCGGTTGCACGCACGATGTCGTCGCCGATGCCGTCGACATCACCGAACACGGCGGGTGGGTGGCCTACCTGCAGTCACGGGTCGTGTCAGACTGACCGGCATGACGCCCCGCATCACGCCCGGACGGTTCCGTCGGCTCGGCCCGGTCAACTGGATCGCCTGGCGGGTCCTGTCCGTCGCGGCCGGCACCTCGGACGCGCACCTGTTCAGCACCCTGGGCCGCGCCGGCGGGCTGTTCCGGGGATGGCTGCACTATTCCGGCACACTGATGCCCGGCGGCAAACTCCCCCGCCACGAGTCCGAACTCGTGATCCTGCGTGTTGCGCATCTGCGTGGCTGCGACTACGAGATGGACCATCACGTGCGGCTCGGCCGTCGGGCGGGGGTGACGGCGGAAATCCTGCAGCGCGTCATCGAGGGGCCGAGCGCCGACGGGTGGAGCGCGCGGCACCGCGCACTGCTCGGTGCCGTCGACGAACTGGTCGCGACCAACGACCTGGACGACGCGACGTGGTCGGCCTTGGCCGAGTACCTCGACGACCGTCGCATGATCGAGTTCTGCCTGCTCGTAACGCAGTACGACGGCCTGGCCACCACGATCGGCACGCTGCGGATCGAACGGGACTTCGGGGCGTCGAATTCGCCCACCGATCCCGAATCCGCCCCTCCCGCAGGGTAAGCAGATTCGTATTCACCGCGTCGATCCGCGGGCGACTGCCCGATCGAATCGCTGCGCGACAATCTCGAACCGCGACAGGTCGGCCCACGTCCAGCGGATGACCTCGAAACCGAGGTCGCGCACGGCGTCCTCGCGAAGTTTCTCGGCGACCAGGTCGCGGCGGTCGGTGTATTTGCCTGCCCCGTCGAACTCGCCGACCACCCCGTGTTGCGTCCAGAAGAAGTCGAGGCGGACGCGTCGGCCGTCGCGCAGCACGATCGGATACTGCAGCACGGGACGTGGCAGTCCGCCCTCTGCGATCCGCAGTCGCGACAGCGATTCCCCGGGACTTTCGCTGCGCGCGTCGAGGAACGGCACAACTGCTGCGGCCCGCGCGATCCCGCTGCGGTGCCTGGCCGACGTCACTGTCGCGGGCAGCAGATCCAGGGTGGCCGGGTGGTTCCGCAGCGCCGAGTCGCCGACGACCACTGTCTGATCCCGGGGAAGAGTCCGCGCGAGATCCACGACGGTGCGCGCCGGTGAGGTGAGAGCGATACCGTCCACCTCGACGACGTCGCCGTCCGCCCAGGTGGTCGCGTGCACGTGCAGGTGGGTGCTGCGGCGTCCGTGCGGACCCGCACGGGAGACATGCACCCGCCCGAGGTCGATGTTCCACACGTCCAGGTCCAGGAGGATGGCCGCCGAGACATGGCTGATCACCGCGCCGGGCGGCAACGTCGCGGCGACGTGCCGCGCCCGCACGCGGTGCCGTCCAGCGCCGTCCAGCCGGTCGTGATCGGCGCGCCGCAGGTACAC
>NZ_JBAQXC010000026.1:0-11192 GCF_049299235.1 Rhodococcus sp. (in: high G+C Gram-positive bacteria)
CCGCCCCCCGCCGCCGCGAGGGCGTCGAGGTCCAGCGCTCCGGTCAACCGCAGCGCGACCGCGACGTTGTAGGCACCCGACGTGGGGTCGAACCGGTTGACGAACCACATGCGGGCCTGAGCCGGCGACAACGGCACCCGCGCCGGCCTCGGCCGGGCGGTCAACTGCGGGCGCGCCGGCCCGCCCCTCTTCCGGTCGACGACGCGCGCCAGTCCCGCCACGGTCGGATCGTCGAACAGGTCGCGGATCTGGAGGCGCGTGCCGAATCGGCCGTCGAGCCGGGCGAGGAGCCGGGTCGCGGTGAGCGAGTTGCCGCCGAGATCGAAGAAGCTCGTGGTCGCGCCGACATGATCGCGCCCCAGCACCTCGGCGACCACCCCGGCCACGACGAGCTCGGTGCCGGTGGCCGGCTCGACATGTTCGGCAGATGCGAATTCCGGTGCAGGCAGCGCCTTCCGGTCGATCTTGCCGTTCGCGGTGACCGGAAGGGCGTCGAGCCCGACGGCGACGGTGGGCACCATGTGCCGGGGCAGCCGGGTCGCCGCGTACGCGAGCGCGGCATCGGCATCGCCGACCAGGTAACCGACGAGGTGCTCCCCGACGGTGGGGTCGCGGTGCAGCACGACGACGGCCTGCGTCACCGTGGGATGGTCGAGGAACACCGCCTCGATCTCGCCGAGTTCGACGCGCTGCCCGCGCAACTTGACCTGAAAGTCGCTGCGGCCGACGTATTCGAGTGCGCCGTCGCCGCGGCGGCGAACCAGGTCGCCGGTGCGGTAGAGCCTGCCGGAGCCGTCCGGGTCGGCCACGAACCGCCCGGCGGTCTGCGCGGGCGCCCGGTGGTAGCCGCGCGCGAGTTGCACACCGCCGAGATACAACTCGCCGTCGATGCCGATCGGGACGGGACGCAACCGTTCGTCGAGTACGCGAACAGTGGTGTTCCACACCGGTGTGCCGATCGGGACGGGCGCCTCGCCGGGGACCGTGCGATGGGCGGTGACATCGACGGACGCCTCGGTCGGCCCGTACAGGTTGTGCAGCGGGGCATTCGAGGCCGCGGTGAACCGGGTCACGGTCGACGCGGTGAGCGCTTCGCCGCTGGTGAAGACCTGACGCACGCTCGCGCAGCGCGCCGGATCGCCGTCGGCGAGGAACACATCGAGCATGGACGGGACGAAATGCAGTGTGCTGACCGAGTAGTCGTCGATCACACGGGACAGGTACCGCGGATCCCGATGCCCGTCGGGGGTGGCGATTACGACAGTGGCACCGAAGAGTAACGGCCAGAACAGTTCCCACACCGACACGTCGAACGTCGCCGGAGTCTTCTGCAGGACCACATCGGTGCCGTCGAGTGGATACTGCCCCTGCATCCACAGCAACCGGTTGACGATCCCACGATGCGAGATCGCCACCCCCTTGGGCCGTCCGGTGGACCCGGACGTGAACAGCACATACGCGAGGTCGTCGGGCCGCAGCGGGGCACGGCGATCGACATCGCGAACGGTGGCGCCGGACCAGCCGTCGGCGACAGGCAGGGCGTCGAGCACCCGCACGGGGCGTGCGGTGTCGAGGATGTGCGCGGTCCGGCCGTCGGGCTGGTCGGGGTCGATCGGCACATACGCGGCACCGGCCACGATCACCGCGTGGATCGCGACGAGCTGCGGCAGCGACCGCTCGATCGCGACGGCCACGAGATCGCCCGGGCCGATCCCGTCGGCGATCAACGACCGTGCCACCCGGTTCACCCGTTCCGTGAACTGCCGGTAGGTCAGGGTGTCGCCGCCGTCGACGACGACCGCCTGCGCGTCCGGGGACGTCGCGCTCTGGTCCCCGAGCAGGTCGGCGAGGGTGACCGCCAGAAGCGGCACGACCTCACCGTGCTCGAACCGGGCGATCGCGTCGCGTTCCCCGTCGACGAACACGTCGATGTCCCCGACGTGCATGTCGGGATGCGCCATGAACGTCTCGAGCAGGCCGATGAGGCGCGCCGCGATCCGTTCGACGGCGGGTCGGGTGAACAGCTCGGTGCGGTAGCGCAGGCTGAGCCGCAGGTGCGGTTCGAGGATCGCCATCACGGTGAGCGGATAGTGCGTCGCGTCGCGGGCGTCGATCGCGGTCACCCGCATGCCCGCGAGGTCGGTGGTCTCGTCGAAACCGGCGCGGTCGACCGGGTACGACTCGAACACGGTCAGGGTGTCGAACAGGGTGCCGACGCCGACCCGGTCCTGAATCTCACCGAGCGCGACGTGATGATGGTCCAGCAGCCGCACCTGCTGGTCCTGGACGCGCCGCAGCAACTCCGCGACGGTGTCGGCGGGCTCCCACCGCACCCGGACCGGCAGCGTGTTGATGAACAGGCCGAGCATGTTCTCGACGCCGGGCAGATCTGCGGGGCGGCCCGAGACGGTCGCGCCGAACACCACATCGGGACGGGCGAGCAGCCGCGACAACAGCAGCGCCCACGCCGTCTGCACCACGGTGTTGACGGTGACGTCGGAATCGCGGCGATCGGCGAGCGCGGCGAGCAGCGTGGCGGGCAACGCGACGTCCACCGGGTCCGGGTTCTCGTCGAGGACGGCGCCGGCGTGCGGCGCGATCAGGGTGGGTTCGGTGATCCCGGACAGCGTCTCCTGCCACACCGCGAGCGACCGGTCCCGGTCCTGCTCGGTCCACCAGCGCAGATAGTCCCGGTATCGGGCAGGTTCGGGCAGCGCATCGTGGGACACATAGTGCGTCAACACTTCCCGGACCAACAGCGGCATCGACCAGCCGTCGAGAACGAGATGATGATTGGTCAGCACGAGCACGGCACGATCCGGCGCGATCCGCACCAGGACGGCCCGCAGCAGCGGCGGGTGTGCCGGATCGAACGGCAGAACCCGCTCTTCGTCGAGCAACTCCGTGAGCCCGTCCGCGGTCGCGTCGACCTCACGCCACGGCAAGTCCACGTGGTCGAGCACGAGTTGCGCTGGGGTTCCGGTGTCGTCGTACACGAATGCGGTGCGCAGCCCGGCGTGCCGGGCGACCACCGCCTCGATCGCGGCCCGCAACCTGTCGACGTCGACGGTCCCGGCCAGATGCAGGGTCAATTGCGCGACGTAGACGTCGAGCGAACCAGCGGCGAGCCGCGCGTGGAACAGCAGTCCCGTCTGGAGCGGTGGCAGCGGCCAGATGTCGCGCACACCGGGATAGTTCGCTTCCCAGCGTTCGATCTGCTGCTGGTCGACGCGGACCAGCGGAACGTCGGAGGGTGTGAGGCCGCCCGCGTCGGGGCGCTCGACATGGACGGCGAGGGCACCGAGCGCGCGGGTCCACGTCTCGGCCAGATCGGTGACGAGTTCGGCCGGCACGGCACGCGGCGGGTACGCGAATGTCGCTGTCAGATACGGCCCGTCGGGTCCGTCGACGACCATCGCGTTGATGTCGATCGCCGCGGCGACGGCGAGCGCCGACCCGCGTCCGGGATCGAGATCGACGGCGTCCGGTACCCAGCCGATCGCGCGGAGCTCGGCGGGGATGTGTCCCGAGGTCAGCCTGCCGAGATAGTTGAACGAGATCTGCGGGGTGTCCGCCGCTGCCAGGATCGGCCCCGCCGCGGTATCCAGATGACGCAAAATGCCGTATCCGGCACCGTGATTCGGTACGGCAGCCAGGTCTTCCTTGACAGCCTTGACGGCCGCACCCGCGTTCGCGCCGCCGCGCAACGCGTCGTCGATGTCGAGATGTCCGGGTAGCGTCGGACGGACCGGGTAGATGCCGGTGAACCAGCCGACGGTGCGGGCCAGGTCGGCACCGTCCAGGTCGCGGCCGTGCCCCTCGAGCAGGACCGGAACCGACCGGCCGTACGGTGCGAGTGCCAGCGCGAGGGCGGTGACCAGACCGTCCGCGGTGCCCGCACCGAACACGTCGGGCAGTCGGGTGAGCACCGCCGCGGTGGTGGCGGGATCGAGGTCGACCCGGACCCGGTCGACGGTGGCGAGGGTGTCGACCGCGGGATCGAGTGGCGCGACCCCCGGCAGGGCGGCCCCGCCGTCGAGGCTGCGCCGCCAGAAATCCGTCTCGGCGGCGTAGGTGCCGTCCCGCGCGGCGTCGTGCAGCGCGTGCGCCCACCGGCGATACGACGTGCCGACCTCGGCGAGGACCGGCGTGTGCTCGGCGACACCGCTCGGCTCGCCGGTGGCCGAGACGATCTGCATCCACGCCTGTGCCAGGTCCGGCAGCAGGATCCGCCAGGACACCCCGTCGACGACCAGGTGGTGCGCGACGAGCAGCAGACGCCCGTGGCCGCTGCCGGCGTCGAACCAGACGCACTGCAGCATCGTTCCGGCGGCCGGGTCCAGGCGCCGCGCGGCCAGCGCGCAGGCCTCGTCCACGACCGCGCGCAACACAGCTGGATCGTCGATGTCGCTGTGGGAAACGACGGTTCGGGTGATCGGTACCGCGCCTGCCGGTGACTCGGCGGCCACCTCCCACGTTTCACCGTCGAATCTCGAACGCACGATGTCGTGGCGGGCGACCACCGCGTCGAGCGCGGCGGCGAGGTCGTCGAGGACCAGGTCGGCGGGAGCGGTCACGAGAACGGCCTGCGCGAATCCGGAATAGTCTCCGCGGCGCATCATGTCGTGCGCGATCGGCGGAAGCGGAATGGTGCCTGAGCCGCCGCCGTCCAACTCGGCGAGCAGGGTCTCGTGTGGCACCGCGGTCGCGACCCTGGCGAGGGCCGCAATCGTCTTGTGCTCGAAGATCTGCCGTGCGGTCAGGTGCAGCCCGACGTCCTTTGCGCGTGCCGCGAACTGCATGGCGATGATGCTGTCGGCGCCGAGCGCGAAGAGTGAGTCGTCTGCTCCGACATGCTCGACGTCGAGCATTCCCGACGCCACGTGCGCGAGAAGGATCTCGGATTCTGTTGCCGGAGCGCGGAATTCTGCGGCGGCGAACCGTGGTGCCGGTAGCGCGGCGCGATCGAGCTTGCCTGCCGGGGTCACCGGCACCGCGTCGAGTTCGACGACGGCACCGGGAACCATGTGCGACGGGAGCATCGTCGCGACACCGGCGAGCAGCGATTCGGCATCGAAGGCGCTGCCGGGCTTCATCAGCACGTAGGACACCGGAACGATCGAATGTCCGGTGTCGTGGACGATGGTCGCCGCATAGTCGACGCCGTCCAGTTCGGCGAGGGCGGCGTCGATTTCGCCGAGTTCGATGCGGAAGCCACGGATCTTCACCTGGAAGTCGGACCGGCCGACGAAATCCAGCCGGTGATCGTCGGTCCAGCGCACTTCGTCACCCGTGCGGTACAGCCGGGTACCGGCCTCGTACGGGTTGGCGACGAATCTGCCTGCGGTCTGGCCGGGCCTGCGCCAGTACCCGCGCGCGAGACCGGGTCCGCCGAGATAAAGTTCGCCGACGAAGCCGACCGGCACGGGATTCAACCGTCGATCGAGCACGACAGCGGTCACCCCGTCGAGGGGCCGACCGATCGTGATCCGGTCGCCCGGCGCGAGAGGACTCCCTGCGGTGACCACGATGGTGGTTTCGGTCGGGCCGTAGCTGTTGACGAAACGTGCTGTGCGGCCGAATTTCTCGACGAGGTCGGGCGTACACACGTCGCCGCCGACAACCACGGCCTCCAGGTCGTCGAGGTCGGCCGGATCGACCGTCGTCAGGACGGTCGGGGCCGACACGATGTGGGTGACCCGATGCCGGCGGAGCAACCGGACGAGGTCGTCGCCGCCGAGCGTGTCGGGCGGCGCCACCACCATCGCCGCACCCGCACTGAACGCCTGCAGCATCTCGAAGATCGAGGCGTCGAAACTCGCCGACGAGAAGCGCAGCATCCGCGACTGCTGCGTCAACGCCAGTTCGGGCCGTGCCGCGGCACCGAACGTGGCCAAGCCGGAATGCGTGACCACCACACCTTTCGGCGTGCCGGTCGAACCGGAGGTGTAGATCATGTATGCCGGATTGCCCGGTCGCAGTGCCGCCCGACCCGCCGGCGGCGCACCCTGCTCGGGCGCGGAATCGTCCACCGCGACCCAGTGCACGCCGGTCGGCAGCAACCCGGCACGCCCCCCGTCGGTCACGCCGAGTCGCGCGCCGCAGTCACGCACCATGTAGTCGATGCGCTGCGTCGGCAGGGTCGGATCGATCGGCACGAAGGCGGCTCCGGTCTTCGCGACCGCCCACATCGCGATCAGCGCATCCGCACTGCGATCCATCGCGAGGACGACGAATTCTTCCGGGGCTGCGCCTTCGCCGAGCAGTACCTGCGCGAGCAGATCGGAGCGGGCATCGAGTTCGCCATACGAGAGGACCCGAGGCCCGTCGATGACGGCGGGTCCGTCCGGGTTGGCTGCGACGCCCTCGGCGAGCATGTCCCGCAACAGCCGAACCGGACGCGGGGCCGGGCCGCGGGACGGGACCAGCGCGGCGCGTTCGTCGTCGTGCAGTACCTCCAGGTCGCCGATGGTCCCGCCGGCGGAGACGAACTCGGCGAGAAATTCGACGAATCGGGCGCGGTGCGACCGCAACTCCGCACTCGTGTAGAGGTTGGGGTTGGCTTCGAGGTCGATGGCGGCCGGATCGTCGGGTCCGCTCGGATAGATGTTGAGCGACAGGTCCTCGACCGGGCCGGTACTGAGCACGTGCAACTGCCCGGTCGCCTCGCCGAGTCGCACCCGGCCGTGAAACATCATGATGTTCACGGCCGGCCCGAAGAATCCTCGGGCGGTGCTGCCGTAGCCGGAATCGCGGCGCATGTCCTCGGGGCGGTATCGCTGATGACGCAGCGCACCGGTGAGCTCGAGTTGCACCCGTCGCATGAGGTCGGTGGCGGTGCCGTCGGCGTCGACGGCGACACGGACGGGGACGACATTGGACACCATGCCGCCGGACCTGCGCAGTTTCGCGGTGGTCCTCGCGGACACGGGCAGGCTCAGGACGATGTCGTCTTCACCGGTCACCCGCGACAGGAACGCGGCGAACGCGGAGACGACGACGGTCGCGAACGTGGTACCGGGCGATGCGGCGAGCAGCAGGTCGACGGCGTCGGACACGCGGGCGGGCAGCGGCTCGCCCCACCGGACCGGATGCGATCCGACCGGGGCAGCACGTCCGGCAAGACTGATGGGGTGCGGCAGATTCGCGGTCCGCTCGGACCAGTAGCCGCGGTCGGAATCGAAACGGGTGGACGAGCGGTAGCGTGCTTCGTCGTCGATGATCTCGGGGAGCGCGCTGACCGCGAACTCCGCGGGGTCGCGACCGTCGATCGCCGCGGTGTACCGCTCCGCCGCCCGGTTCGCGAAGGTCATCGCTCCATAGCCGTCGAGGGCGATGTGGTGGATCCGGGTGTAGACCAGGTGACGCTCGTCGGCGACGCGCAGGACCGCGCACACGATCAGCCGATCGTGGAGCATGTCGAGGGGGCCGCCCCACTCCGCCCGCATCCACGCGATCGCCGCGGCCTCGGGGTCGGGGTCGTCGCGCAGGTCGACCAGCGTGATGCGGTCCTCCAGCGTGTGGTCGACGACCTGGTAGGGGGTGCCACCGTCCTCGTACAGCCGGAGCATGCCGGTCCCCAGCTCCCGCGCGGCGTCCGCTGCGGCGTCCGCGAACACGGGTGCGTCGAAACGACCGCAGACATCGAGGTACTGCGCGATCGTGAGGGGTACGTCACCCAGGAGGTGCTGGGCGAACCAGATGCCCCGTTGAGCGGCAGACAGGGGGAAACCACCGGTTAGGGCGTGTTCTCCAGTCGTCGCATCGGGCCGCAACGTCGGTGACACGCTCCTCCTTCTGTGCGTCCCGCAACGGCGACACGCACAGAGCCGGCGAAATCAGGCTTACCTCTGCGCGTCGCTACAGAATAGTCATGCGAGTGGGACGGCGCACATCGGCGTCGCGTCCCACGTCCGGGTCACCGAGGGGAACCCGCACCTCGAGTTCTCGTGCAATCGGGTCGAGCCGACCGGCACCACCGATGTCCACCGCTCACCGCGAACCACTTGCCACCGACCGCGTGGTCGGCACCGGCATTCCGCCGAGTTCTCACGTTTCCCCCCGCCGTCGACTCCGCTACGGACGGTACACGTCCGCGTGACCAGAATTACGTCACATCGGGGTAACGCGCAAGTATGTCGGCCTTCTTGCGCGGGTCGATGTTGATGCGTGACAGATCGTGGTCGTAATGCTCGAGCACCCGGCGATCCATGACGCGGCGCCACAGGGGCGGCACCAGCGAGGTGACGACGAGCACCGCGTAGCCGGCGGGCAACTGCGGGGCGTCCGACATGCTCCGCAGCGTCTGGTAGCGGCGCATCGGATTGGCGTGATGGTCGCTGTGCCGCTGCAGGTTGTAGAGGAACAGATTGCTGCACACGTGGTCGCTGTTCCAACTGTGCGGCGCGGCCACGCGCATGTAGCGGCCGTCGGGGCGCTTCTCCCGGAGCAGTCCGTAGTGTTCGAGATAGTTCACGGCTTCGAGGAACATCACGGCCATCACCGCCTGCACGACGAGCCACGGCGCGATCTGCCAGCCGAACGCGGCGATGAGTCCAGCGAACAGAACCACGCTGATCGCCCACGCATTGAGGATGTTGTTGTGCACGGGGTTCCACGGCGACTGTCCGCGCCGGCGCAGGCGGGCACTCTCGTGCGTCCAGGCCGACCGCAGACTGCCGAACACCGTTCTGGGCAGGAAACGCCAGTAGCTTTCCCCGAATCGCGCGGTCGCCGGATCGTCCGGCGTCGCCACGCGCAGGTGGTGGCCGTGATTGTGCTCGACGTAGAAGTGCCCGTAGAAGGACTGCGCGAGCGCGATCTTGGCGAGTCGCCGCTCGAGTTTCGTCCGCTTGTGCCCGAGTTCGTGGGCGGCATTGATTCCGACCCCGCCGACGATGCCGAGCGTGGCGGCCAGCGCGAACTTCTCGAGCGGTCCCATCGGGCTGTTCACCCAGGCCCAACAACCGAAGATCAACCCCGCGTACTGCAACGGCAGATACAGGTACGTGCAGCGTCGATAGAACTTGTCATTCTCGAGAGCCTTCATGACCTCGTCGGGGGGGTTCCGTCGATCCTGATCGACGAGCAGGTCCACGAGCGGCGCGATCACGGCGATGATGATCGCCCCGGTGGCCCAGAACAGGCCGAAGTGCAGGTAGTGCACGAGCAGCCACGCAATGAACGGGCTCAGCGGCACCGCGAGCCCGTAGAGCCACAGATGCCGTTTGGGGTCCTTCCATCGTGACCCGATCTTCTTCTCCACCGACGTCGCCGGCGCCCCGGACACAGCCAATTCCACCACTTACTTCCAGCCGTACTGCTACGCGACCTTCCTCGACGACAGGCCCTCGTCCGCAACCCCGACTGCACCCACCCCCGAACGCAGCCCCATCGGTGTCGAAGAATAGTGCACCCTGACGAGCCGTCACGGCGGCAGTGACGGACCACACAGACAGCACGACGGCGGTGCCGGGCAATGAAGCCGTGGCACCGCCGTCGCGAACGGGGAGCGCGAAATCAGATCGCGCGGACACCCTGTGCCTGCGGGCCCTTCTGGCCCTGCCCGATCTCGAACTCGACGCGGGCACCCTCATCGAGGGACTTGAACCCGTTGCCCTGGATCTCGGAGTAGTGGACGAACACGTCCGGTCCGCCACCGTCCTGCTCGATGAATCCGAAACCCTTTTCCGCGTTGAACCACTTGACAGTTCCCTGCGCCATTTCCGCTGACTCCCTACATCACACCCGGACGTCACCCCGACGCCACGGTCAACAAGTGGTCAGTATCGCACTGTTTCTGTCGATAGTCGCAACAGACCCGACTGGTTTCGGAAAATCCGGTGGAAATCGGGTTGTGCAACGGTGGCACCATGGACGTCGTGACTATCGGAGAGCAAGGCCACCTTCACCACCGCATCACTCGTCCGCTCGAGCAGTCGGCGAAGCTGCAGAACGTGCTGTACGAGATCCGTGGGCCGGTACACGCCCATGCCGCACGGCTGGAGGCGGAGGGTCACCGCATCCTGAAGCTGAACATCGGCAACCCCGCCCCCTTCGGTTTCGAGGCACCCGAGACGATCGTCCAGGACATGATCGCCGCCCTCCCGCACGCCCAGGGCTACTCCGAATCCAAGGGCATCGCGTCGGCTCGGCGCGCGATCGTCACCCGGTACGAGCTGGTGCCGGGATTCCCCAAGCTCGACATCAACGACATCTACCTGGGCAACGGCGTCTCCGAACTCATCACGATGACGATGCAGGCGCTGGTCGACGACGGCGACGAGGTGCTGATCCCGGCACCGGACTACCCGCTGTGGACCGCGATGACGTCGCTCGCGGGCGGAACTCCCGTGCACTACCTGTGCGACGAGTCCAACGACTGGAATCCCGACATCGCCGACATCGAGTCGAAGATCACCGAACGCACGAAGGCGCTGCTCGTCATCAACCCGAACAATCCGACGGGTGCCGTGTATTCGCTGGACGTGCTGACGCAGCTCGTCGAGCTCGCGCGCAAGCATCAGCTGCTGCTGCTCGCCGACGAGATCTACGACAAGATCCTCTACGACGACGCCAAGCACATCTCGCTGGCGACGCTGGCGCCCGATCTGCTGTGCCTGACCTACAACGGATTGTCGAAGGCATACCGGGTGGCCGGTTACCGCGCGGGGTGGATGACCATCACGGGACCGAAGGAACACGCCGCCGGTTTCCTCGAGGGTGTCGACCTGCTCGCCTCCACCCGTCTGTGCCCGAATGTCCCTGCCCAGCACGCGATCCAGGTGGCGCTCGGCGGCTACCAGAGCATCACTGATCTGATCCTGCCCGGCGGCAGGCTGCTCGAGCAACGCGACGTCGCGTGGGAGCGACTCAACGCAATCCCCGGCGTCAGCTGCGTGAAGCCGCGCGGAGCCCTGTATGCGTTTCCGCGGCTGGATCCGAACGTGTACGAGATCCACGACGACGAGAAGCTGGTGCAGGACCTGCTCCTGCAGGAGAAGATCCTCATGGTCCAGGGCACGGGATTCAACTGGCCCGACCACGATCATCTGCGGATTGTCACCCTGCCGTGGGCGAGGGACCTCGCGGTGGCGATCGAGCGGTTCGGCAACTTCCTGTCCAGTTACAAGCAGTAGCGGGCGGGTCTCGGCGGTGGGCGTCGAATCCGGTTGCCGCTCTCGGTCGTGACA
>NZ_JBAQXC010000027.1:0-14581 GCF_049299235.1 Rhodococcus sp. (in: high G+C Gram-positive bacteria)
GGGTGGAGTCAGCGCCGGGCTCGGGACTTCTTACGCGGCGGCGGCAGCGCACCTTCGGCGCGCAGTCGGGCGGCATGCTCGGCGAGCGCCTCGACCAGCGGCCCGACCTCCGCCGTCTCGGGCTGCACGTCCACCCGCAACCCGAACTCGATCGCCGTCTCCGCGGTCTTCGGGCCGATGCACGCAACGATCGTGCGCGCGTGCGGTTTACCGGCGATGCCGACGAGATTGCGAACCGTCGACGACGAGGTGAAGCACACCGCGTCGAAACCGCCGGTCTTGATCATCTCGCGGGTCTCCGCCGGCGGCGGCGCAGCCCTGACCGTGCGGTACGCGGTGACATCGTCGATCTCCCAGCCGCGATCGCGCAAACCCTCCGCGAGGGTCTCGGTGGCGATGTCCGCACGCGGAAGCAGCACCCGGTTCACCGGGTCGAAAACGTCGTCGTACGGGGCGAACTCGGCGAGCAAGCCCTCACTGGACTGCTCCCCGGTCGGCACCAACTCCGGGGTGATGCCGAACGAACGCACCTTGTCGGCGGTCGCCTGACCGACACACGCGATCTTCACGCCCGAGAACGCGCGCGCATCCAAGCCGAACGCCTCGAACTTCTCCCACACCGCGCGCACCGCATTGGTGGACGTGAACACCACCCACTGGTAGCGACCGTCCACCAAGCCCTTGACGGCCCGCTCCATCTGAGCGGGACTGCGCGGCGGCTCGACCGCGATGGTCGGCACTTCGATGGGGATCGCACCGTGGGTGACGAGCCGATCGCTCATCTCACCGGCCTGGTCCTTCGTGCGCGGAACGAGGACCGTCCAGCCGTACAGTGCACGCGACTCCCACCAGGAGAGCTTGTTGCGGTGGGAGACGACCTTGCCGACGGTGACGATCAGCGATCCCAACAGTTCGGAACCGGCGTCGTTGAGGGTCGCGAGCGTCGCTTCCACGGTGCGCTGCTGACGGGTGGTGCCACGAACCGTGATCGCGGCCGGGGTCTGCGGAGCCCGACCGTGCTCGACGAGAGCACTGGCCGTCTCCGCCAGGTGGCCGGAGGTCGCGTGCAGCACGAGGGGGCCGGGGGCGGCCGCGAGTGCCGCCCAGTCCATCTCGCCGCGAACGTCGACCTCGGTGTGACACGACCCCAACGCCATGCCGGCGTAGCTCGGCACCGCCGACCCGGAGGGCAGACCCGGCAGCACCTCGAACACCACCTGGGTTCGGGACACCGCATTGACCTCGGCGATCACCGAATCGGTGGTCATCGGATCGCCGGAGACCAGACGCACCACATCGTGCCCGTTCCTGGCCTCGGCGACCAGCGTCTTCGCGACCTCGGCAGGCTCTCCGAGCGCGGGACGGACCTCGGCGATCGACTCCCCCGTCTCCGGGTTCCGGTCGGCGGTGGTGCCGACGAGCGTGACGACGGCCCGGTCGACGTCGGGATCGGTGAACGCCATCGTGGCGCGTGTCAGCACATCGTGTGCACGCACGGTGAGCAGCGCCGGGTCACCCGGCCCCGATCCCACGAACAGGATCCGTCCGGGAGTGTGCTTGCGGACTCGGCTCATCGGTGATTCTCCAGTGCGATCAAAACTGCGGTATCGGGACAACGGGAAGGAACGCGCGGGGTGTCAAACATCTGCGGCACCTTCTTCGGTCGACTCGGCGAACCCCGGTTCGGTGACCATCAGTTCGCGGGCGCCGAGATCGAGGAGTTCTCGGGCGACGCTGCGGCCCAGTTCGTCGGCGCGATCCAGCGGTCCGACGGCGCTCGCGCGGATCGCATCGGAACCGTCGATCGCCGCGGCACAACCCCGCACCGACAGTTCCTCGAAAACCCTGCCGTCGTCGTCGAGGGATTCGACGACTTCGGCGAGGGCACCGACCGGCGCTGTGCAGCCGGCCTCGAGTTCGGCGAGCAGTGCACGTTCGGCGACGACCGCGGCGTGGCTGGCCGGATCGTCGAGTCGGCCGACCGCGGCGATCAATTCCGTGTCATCGGCGCGGCACTCGACGGCGAGCGCACCCTGGGACGGTGCCGGCAGCATCTGTACCGGTTCGAGCGACTCGGTGATGCGGTCGGTACGCCCGATCCGGGACAACCCCGCACGGGCGATGACGATCGCGTCGAGTTCGCCGGATTCGACCTTGCCGAGCCGGGTGTCGATGTTGCCGCGCAGCGGCCGAATGTCGAGTCCGAGACCGAGTACGGCGAGTTGGGCACGGCGCCGCGGCGCGGATGTGCCGATCGTCGACCCGGGCGGAAGTTCGCCCAGTACCAGGCCGTCACGTGCGACGAGCGCATCCCGCGGATCCTCGCGAGGCGGCACCGCGGCGATGACCAACCGCGGATCCTGGGCGGTCGGGAGGTCCTTGTACGAGTGCACGGCGATATCGACGTCGCCGGCGAGTAGCGCCTCACGCAGTTCCGCGGTGAACACACCGACACCGATGCGCTCGACCGGCGCCATCGACGTGTCGCCCTTGGTCGTGATGATCACCAGCTCGGCGGGATGCCCGGCGGCGATCAGCGCGTCTCTGACGGTACCGGCCTGTGTGGTGGCGAGGAGGCTGCCGCGCGTTCCGATTCGCAGTGTGCGGCTGCCGGCCCGGTCGTCGCTCCGGGTGACCGATGCGGCCTCGGCGCTCATGCCTGCCTGTCCTTTCGTGGAGCCCGAAGCTCCGATGTGAGTGCGGGATCGAGGGCTGCGGACAGGTCGGCCAGGCCGACCGGGTCCGGCAGGGCGCCCGGCTCCTTCGCCGTTGGCATGGCGACGGCCTCGACCGCACCGGGACGAAGTTCGAACAGTTCGCGCAACGCCTCGGCATACTGGTCGCCGCCGGGCGTGGACGCGAGTTGTTTCACGCGCACCGTGGGCGCATGCAGGAGTTTGTCGACGACGCGACGGACCGTCCGGGCGACCTCACCGCGTTCCCCGTCCCCGAGGTCGGGCAGGCGGGACTCGAGGCGCATCAGTTCGGCCTCGACGACCTCGGCGGCACGCTGCCGCAGCGCGGTGACCGTCGGGGTGACCTCGGCGAGACGCTGCGCGGTCAGATACTCGGACAGTTCGGCGGCGACGATCGCGCGAGCGGCTTCGGCGTCGGATGCGGCCGCGCCCGCGGCGGGATCGTCCTGCAACGCCGCCATGTCGAGGACGGTGACATCGGGCAGACCGGAAACGGATACGTCGACGTCGCGGGGCAGACCGAGATCGCAGATGACGAGTGGGCGGTCCGTTCCGCGGCCGGGTTCGGCGAGCGCGCGATGCGCATCCGCGAGGGTCACCACGGTCCCGACCGCGCCGGTACAGGTCACCACCACGTCCGCTTCCGCGAGCGCGGACGCGAGATCGGTGAAGGCGACGACGTCGGCCACGACGCCGTTGCCGCGGGCGGTGTCGGCGAGGCGCTCGGCACGGTCTCTGGTGCGGTTGGTCACGATGATCCGATCGATCCCGGCGCGCGTCAGGTGCGCGACCGCGAGTCCGCCCATCGCGCCTGCACCGATGACGGCAGCGGTGCGGCCGACGAGACCACCGAGGCGGATACCCGCCTTGTCGAGGGCCACCGACACCACGGACGCGCCTGCCGAGTCGATGCCGGTTTCGCTGTGCACCCGCTTGCCGACCCGCAGCGCCTGCTGCGCGAGTTCGTGCAGCGCGCGACCCGCGGCCTGCTGGGCGTCGGCGCTGGCGTACGCCGAACGGATCTGGCCGAGGATCTGTTGCTCGCCGACGACCATCGAGTCGAGGCCACTCGCGACCGAGAAGAGATGTTCGGCCGCGGCCTCGCTGTATCGCACGTATGCGTGCTGGTGCAGATCGGACAGGCTCAGACCGGAATGCTCCGCCATCAGAGCGCTGACGTCGGCAAGCGCGCCGTGAAACGCATCGACGACCGCATACACCTCCACCCGATTGCAGGTGGAGACGATCATTGCCTCGGAGACGTGCCCGGACGACATCATCTTGTCGGTCAGTTTCGGCCGATCCGTGTCGGTGACCGCCACCTTTTCCAACACGGACACCGGGGCACTCCGGTGCGAGATCCCGACGAGGAGAACACTCACGGTGCGATCACCGACCCGTTTCTTGTCACGGCCGAGCCCAGCGGGCCCGACTTCCCGGACGAGGCCCGATGCGGGGCGCTCGCTACCTTCACCGCCGCTCCGAGTGGACCGAGTGGCTGCGCGATTCCGGCGGGACGTCCGTCACCGGAAGCGTGGGCCAACTCGTCGTTTCGGACGCTGTTGAACGAGAGCACCTGCATCTCGACGGCAAGATCGACGCGACGCACTTCGACATGCTCGGGCACGTCGAGTTCGGTCGACGCGAAGCTGAGGACGCTGCGCACCCCGGAGCGGACCAGGACGTCGCATACCGTCTGGGCGGCATCGCACGGGGTGGCGACGACCCCGACCGTCGCACCGAGTTCGCGGGCGCCGGATTCGAGCCCGTCGACGTGCCGGATGGTCAGTTCGCCCACGCGCGTGCCGACGAGTGTCGGGTCGGAGTCGAACAATCCGGCCATGGTGAATCCGCGGCGGTCGAAACCCGGATACCGGGCGAGCGCGCGACCGAGATTGCCGACACCGACCAGCACGACACGGTGCCCGCGATCCAGTCCGAGCGCGTTCTCGATACGCGCTTGCAGACGCAGCACGTCGTAACCGACGCCGCGCACACCGTTCGGCCCGAGGAACGACAGGTCCTTGCGGAGCTTCGCCGATCCGACCCCGGACGCGGTCGCGAGTTCCTCGCTGGAGACGATGAGTGTGCCGGTGTCGGCGAGCCCACCGAGGACCCGAAGATAGGTCGCGAGACGCGTGACAGTAGCCTGGGGGATATCGCGCACCGGAACTCCGGGAGAGGCACCCCCGCCGGTCCCGGCGGTACCGCGGGCGCCGTCGCCCTGCGGTGGGTGCGGCTCTGTCACGTTCGAGGCTCCTCGTCCGGCCGACGGATACACGTCGGTCCTCACGGTGATCCGGGTTTCGTTCACACCACGGTAACCGCTTGTGAAGCCATGCACAAAGTTGCTCCGAGGGCCCCGAATGTGCTCGCTACCTGCGCGACGACCGCATCGGTCGCGGTCACCGTGCGAGATCGGCCCTCAGCCGCGGTTCGTCGACCTCCCAGTAGCTGTGCTCACGGCCGTCGAGAAGAACGACGGGCAACCGGTCGCCGAACTCGGCGCGCAACTCGGGATCCGTTGCGGCAGCGACGTCGACATCGACGCACGTCACGGTCAGCCCGAACTCCTCGCACACCTGCTCGAGCTGTTCACGAGCAGGCGCGCACGCGCCGCATCCGGCGCGGACGAGGAGGGTGACGTCGTGGGCGGGTGCGGACGGGCGTGCGGCACCCGGACGGGACTCTGTCATTCCCCCACTGTGCCGCATCGCCTGCGGAGATGAACGTCACACACGCGGTCCCCGCGTTCGCTCCCGCCCGGAACCCGGCCCGGCCGCGGGCTAGGCTGAGCGCGTCGTCCGCTGCCCGCGGCGACACGGCCGTCGTGACACCGGAGGTGCGAGTGCCTGGACGTTCATTACCGTACGGGGCAGGATTCGGTGAGTCGCTGCCCGGGCTCATCCGACCCGGGCGCCCCCGGCTGTTCAGCAAGTTCGGTCCCAGCGAAGCCGAGGTGCGCGCGAACCTGGCCGGTGAAGCCAGTGCCGACGCCGCACTGGCGTTGCACGAGGCCAGAGCCGAGTCGCCGGTCGGCGCCGACACCGGGACACCGGCGCCGCGCGACCTGACCGCGGCCGCGTTCTTCGACGTCGACAACACCATGGTGCAGGGCGCCTCGATCATCCACTTCGCCCGCGGACTGGTTTCTCGCGACTACTTCCGTAAATCCGATCTGTTCGAGTTCGCGTGGCAGCAGGTGAAGTTCCGGATCACCGGCAAGGAGAATTCGAACGACGTCGCGAGCGGTCGCGAGAAGGCATTGTCGTTCGTGCAGGGACGGTCGACGGGCGAACTGCGCCGGCTCGGTGAGGAGGTCTACGACGAGATCATCGCCGACAAGATCTGGCCGGGAACGCGCGCGCTCGCGCAGATGCACCTCGACGCAGGCCAGCAAGTGTGGCTGGTCACCGCGACTCCCGTCGAACTGGCCGACGTCATCGCCAAACGGCTCGGATTGAGCGGCGCGCTCGGCACCGTCGCCGAATCGAAGGACGGTGTGTTCACCGGCCGGCTCGTCGGCGACATCCTGCACGGACTCGGCAAGGCGCACGCGGTGCGTGCCCTCGCGATCCGGGAGGGGCTGAACCTCAAGCGATGCACCGCCTATTCCGACAGTCACAACGACGTGCCGATGCTGTCGTTGGTCGGCACGGCCGTCGCGATCAATCCCGATGCCGACCTGCGGGAACTCGCCAAGACCCGCGGCTGGGAGATCCGCGACTACCGGACCGCACGCAAAGCCGCGAAGATCGGCGTTCCGACCGCGCTGGGAATCGGTGCGGCAGGCGGGGCACTGGCGGTCCTGCTCGGACGCCGACGCGACCGCGTGTAACCGCCGGGACCCTGCTCGCCCAGGCCCGGCTCAGCCCAGAAACACGTTCCGGCGTCGGGTGAGCAACTTGTACAGCGTCTGCTGAATGGTTTCCCGCACGTGATCGGTGACCTCGAACAACACCATGGGGTCGTCGGCCGCCGACTCCTCGTACATGTCGGTGGGGATCGGGGTGCCGAACTCGATGTACCACTTCGACGGCAGCGGAACGAGCCCGAGCGGACCGAGCGCCGGGAACAGCGGTGTGACCGGCAGGTAGGGCAGTCCGAGAACGCGCGCGAGCGAGGTGAGATCGGCGATGTTCGGGTAGATCTCCTCGGAGCCCACGATCGAGCACGGCACGATCGGGGCGTGCGACTTCAACGCGGCGGACACGAACCCGCCACGGCCGAACCGCTGCAGCTTGTATCGCTCGCGGAACGGCTTGCCCAGTCCCTTGTAGCCCTCGGGGAACACCGCGACCACCTGGTCGTCGCGCAGCAGTCGCTCGGCGTCGGGATGACAGGCGAGCGTGTGCCCGGCCTTCCTGGCGACGGTGCCGACGACGGGCATGTCGAATGCGAGATCCGCGGCGAGCATCCGCAGCGGCCGGTGCGCCTGATCCCACACGGCGACGGACGTCATGAGCGCGTCGATCGGGAGAGTTCCGGCATGGTTGGCCACAACGAGCGCGCTGCCGTCGGCGGGAATGTTCTCGATACCGCGGACCTCGACGCGGAACCACTTGTCGAACAGCGGCCGCAGTACCGGCATCATGACGTTTTCGGTGAAATGCGGGTCGAATCCGAAATCGTCGACGTCGTAGTCGCCGGTCAGGCGGCGACGCACGAACTCCGCGGTGCCGGTGACCTGATCGATCGCGCTCCAGCGGAGATCGTCGAGGAAACCGTCCGCCGCGGTGTGTTGCGTCGGCGGGTCGAACGGGTCGACGTCTCGTCCCGCGGGGTGTCCACTGCCTGGTTTCGACGCGCCGCGGTGGGGCCCGTCCGTGCCGCCGCGCTGGGTCGGGCTCGTGCCACCGCGCCGTTGCGCATTCGTACCACCGCGCCGTTGCGCGTTCGTACCTCCGTGCAGGGGAATGACTTTCGCAACCTGCGTCATCGTGCCTCCGTCTTCTCTCCCAATGCGGAGAGCACCGTCGATTCGGCTCGATCGACCCATTCGGTCTTCACGATGCGACTCATCCCGATACTGCGGGCGAAGTCATCGAGTGCATCCTTCGTGGTCCATCGCGGTTCGAACCCGAGTTCGGTGCGCATCCGGGTGGTGTCGAGTCCGCAGCCGAAGTGGAAGTAGTCGAGTTCTTCCTTGGTGAACGACTTCATGACCGATCCCATGAGCGCGTGTCCCGCGGTGCGGAACAGGCCGTACGGCATGGGCACGGCGAGACCACCCGCACGTCGGACGGCCTGCGACAGCATCACGATGCCGTCACCGGCGACATTGAAGGTTCCCGAAGATCCGGCAACCGTGGCCCGTTCGAGGGCGGACAGTGCGTCCTCTTCGTGCAGCAATTGCATCCGGGCATCGCGCCCGAACACCGTCGGCACCAGCGGCGACGTCAGATAGCCGGACACCGATCCCGGCAACCTGTTCCCGACAGTGGGGGCGAGCCGCAGGATTGTGGTGGACAGGTCGCTGCGCCGACGCGCCAGCCCCCGCAGATATCCTTCGATCTCGATCATGTCGCGGGCGAAAGCTCCGGTCGGACGACGGCGGGCGCTCATCTCCTCGGTGAATTTCGCCGGGTCCTTGGCGCTGGAGCCGTACACCGCCGACGACGACCGCAACACCACACGCCGAACCGACGGCACCTTCTGACACACCGCGAACAACTGCATGGCACCGAGGACGTTCATGTCCTTCATCGCTGTGCGACTACCGGATTTCGGCGCCTTGGTGACTGTCGAGGCATGGACGACCGTGTCGACGTCCATATTGCGGATGACCTTGCCGATCAGGGGATTCCGAATGTCGGCGAGGACGAACTCGGCGCGGCCCATTCGGCGCAGCATGTCCTTGGTAGGCGACTGGGTGTCCACCGCGATCACCCGTTCGATCGCAGGATTCTGCGCGAGGCGGGTGACGAGATATCCGCCGAGGAAACGGCTGGCACCGGTCACCAGAGCGACCTTCGGCGGCTCGGGCTCCGCAGTCGACGTCACGCGCAATCCCCTGTCTTCAGTCGTACTGTCCCCTGCCCCCGCCACCCGGCGAACCGGCGCGTGTCCCGTTCCCGGTAGCTTCCGCCCCCGCGGTATGGGTTCCAACAATACGGTGAGTTACCCGAACCTGCATTACGCAGAAGTAACAGCTGTTCCCGAATACCGCACAACGGTCGAAATGCCACGTGAAATGCCGGATGCCCGCCACCGACACGGTGGCGGGCATCCGGAATGCCGAAATCTACTTGCCGAGTTTACGACGCTGAACGCGCGTACGACGGAGCAGCTTGCGGTGCTTCTTCTTCGACATGCGCTTGCGGCGCTTCTTGATAACAGAACCCATGGCGGGTATCCCTCGTTCTCTCTAGCGGTCCTGCGCACGCCGGTGACGTACGCCTCTCAGTTGACGCTGGGCCTCGTGGTGACGAGCTCAGCGCCTTACGACACCGGCTGGCCGGTACGACGACTTGCAATCGTACCGGGACAGGACCACCGCGCGAAAACGAGGTCCGCTCCGATCGCCGGGTCACGCCCGGCGACAGTCACCCGGTAGGGATCACCCGGTAGGGGTCACCCGACGTCGAAGTACGACGTTTCCAAATAGTCGTGAACAGCCTTTGCATGGACGCGGAACGACCGTCCCACGCGCACGGCAGGCAGTTCACCACTGTGGACCAACCTGTACACGGTCATCTTCGATACCCTCATCAGCGCCGCGACCTCGGCCACGGTGAGAAATTGGGTACCGGCGAGAACCGACTGTCCGTCCTGGGGCTGTTGCCCTTTCGACGGTGTGTTTCCAGAAACCATTGGACACCTCCGGCACGTCCCGCGCCGCCAGCTTCCCCACCGGCGGAACAGACACGCACGTGCTTGTCCGAGCTTAGCGTGACGATTGGTTCCTGTGCGACGGTGCGGACAACGAATATGATCGGCGCACGCTCGGTTCGTCGCCTATTCGCCGGTGACGCCCAGTTCGGCGGAACGATCACGGGCGGCGGTCAGCGCCTCGTAGAACGCGATGCGCACCCCACCACGTTCGAGCTCGCGGATGGCTGCCGCGGTGGTTCCACCGGGTGAGGTGACCGCCGCACGCAGGTCCGGGGCGCTCTCCCCGGGCCGGCTCAGCATCGCCGCCGACCCGGTCATCGTCTGCACGACCAGTTCCGTCGACACCGCGCGGCTCAGCCCCAACGCGACACCGGCGTCGATCATCGCCTCGGCGACCAGGAAGAAATACGCGGGACCCGAACCGGACACGGCGGTGACCGCGTCGATCTGCGGTTCCGGGACGGTCGTGACCGTTCCGACGGACGACAGGATCTCCCGTACCAACTCGAGATGCTCGGCCTTCGCGTGCCGGCCGGCTGCGATGGCGCTCGCCCCCTCACCCACGAGCATCGGCGTGTTCGGCATCACCCGCACCACCGGGAAACCGGCGGGCAGCTTGTTCTCGTACCTCGACGTGGGGATACCGGCGGCGAGCGACACCAGCATCTGATCGCGATCACCGTCGAGGTCCGCACTCGCCAGATCGGCGAGGACCGCGTCCACGTCGCCGGGTTTGACGGCAACGACCAGAACATCGGCGCCTTCGGCTGCGTCGGCGACCCCGGAGGTCACCCGGATCGAGTACTCCTGCGCCAGCGTATCGGCACGTTCCGCGAACTTTTCGGAGACGACGAGATCCTTCGTCGCGAATCCACCCTGCAGCAGGCCCGAGACGAGGGCCTCGCCAATTCTGCCGCCACCGATCACCGCAATTCTCGTCATGACCCCAGCCTGCCACGCCCCTGGAACACCGCGGTACGCGCCCTGTCGGGCACCGGCGTGAACTCAGGCGTCGCCGTGCTCGTCGCGGGCATTCGCGTCCGGCTGGTCCGGTTCGATCCGCACGAGTTCCGTGGAACGCGGCCGCACCGGACCCGCCGTGATCGCGCGGCGCGGGGGCCGCGCGAGGTGTTCGCGCGCGAAGTTGAGCGCACGCCGCAGCAGTACCGTCCGCTCCGCACGGGTGCGCGCGCTCTGCGTGTTCACCTCGAGCACCACCTGGCCGGAGAAGTCGCCGCCGGCGAGCCGTCGGCACACCTCGGCACACGGTTGCGCACCGTCACCCGGGATGAGATGTTCGTCGAGGGACGCACCCCGACCGTCCGCGAGGTGCAGATGCGCCAGCCGTTCCCCCATCCGGTCCGCGAGCGCCATCGCATCCATCCCCGCGGTTGCGGTGTGCGACAGATCCAGCGTGTAGTTCGCGAATCCGGTGTCCGTCGGATCGATGGACGGGCTGTATGCCGATACCGCCCTGCCCGGCCCGCCGCGCCGACGCAGCCGTTCTGCGCTGCGGCTACCGAAGAGGGCATCGGCCCGCATCGGATACATGTTCTCGACCGCAACCGACACGGCGCTGCGTTCCTCCAACCGCGCTACCTGATCGGCGAACCCGTCCGCATAACGGCGCTGCCACCGAAACGGCGGATGCACTACGACCGTCCCCGCGCCGAGCGTCTCGGCGGCCCAAACCGACCGATCGAGTTTGTCCGCAGGATCCGAACCCCACACGCGCTGGGAGATCAGCAGGCACGGCGCGTGGACGGCGAGCACCGGCATCGCATATTTGCGGACCAGGGACTGCACCGACCCGACATCCTGGCTCACCGACTCCGCCCAGACCATCAGCTCGACACCGTCGTAGCCGAGGTCCGCCGCAAATCGGAACGCCGCCTCCGTGGTTTCCGGATATACCGACGCGGTGGACAGCCCGACCAGGATTCGCTGCGCCCCCGCCATCACGTTCCCTTCAGCCGTTCGGCAACAAGAACAAGAGTGGACCGAACGTGACGAACGCCCCGACGGCCAGTGCGATGAGCTGACTGGTGATGTCGTCGGTCCTGCGCAGGATGCGCACGACCGCCACCAGTCCGACGATCACCAGCAATGCCAGCGCGAACGCGACCCACGGCAGCAGGTCCCACAGCCTTTCGAAACCCTTGAACAGCAGTGCTCCGGCGACGATCGCCGCGAGGCTCTCACCGGCCAGCATTGCCCACTGCCGGAGACCACCGGCTCGATCGTCGCCTGCGCCCTCCGGGTCGGCGTTCTCCGCGCCGTCGACTTCGGCGTCCGTGCCGTCGTGATTCTTGCCGGCACGTGGCGTGTCGTCCGGTGCTGTGTCGTCGCGGTTCTTGCCGCCCTTGCGTCGCCGTCGACCGCTCGCTCCGGTCGTGTTCTTCGACTCCGCGCCGGTGTGCGCGTCCGTCGAACCCGACGTCGCCGAAACTGTCCCATTCGCCGGTGTGTTCGGCTTTTTCGGATCGGCACCGGCGGTGCCGGCGATCAGATCCGTGTCGTCGAACGAGTCTGCGTCGTCGGAGCCGGTTCCACGCAGGTCGCTGGCCGGCCCGGACAGCAACCGGGGCTCGGGCCCGTCGGCCGGTCGAGGGAGGACCGGCGCGGCGGGAGCAACGACCGCTGCGGAGGTCCCGGTCGTCTCCAGGTGTGCCCGCGCCCGGCGCGGCAGCGCGGACATTCGGATCACCTCGGTCGGCGATTCGATCTTCGCACCGTCTGCGGTGGTCGGCGCGTCCGCAGTGGGGTCGGGTGTGACGGGATCGGGTGTGACGGGATCGGGTGAGGTGACGACGGTGGGCGCCGGGTCGGGGACGTGACGCTTCGCCGGTTCGGATGCCGGGGCGGCTGCCGTGGAAACCTCTGGCTTCGGTAGCTCGAACTTCGGGGGCTCGGGCTGCTGGATCTCGAACTCGCGAATTTCGGGCGTGGGAGATTCCGGCTCGAGCAGCTCCTGCTCGGGGGATTCAGGCTGGGGAGAATCAGGCTCCGGGGGCTCGACCTCCGTGACTTCGGCGACCGGCTCGGCGGGCGGTTGCTCCGCAGCAGGAATGATCGGTATCTCGCCGGTCAGTTCGGCAACCGAGATCCCGCCGCTGGTGCCTCGGCGCCTGCGACCACCTGCCCTGGAGTCCACCGACTTGCCGTTGCGCGCGAGCAGCTCGGCGACCGAGATCTGCCCGGTATCGGGTTTCTTCTCCGTCATCCGGCGGCCACCACCAGTTCGCCCCCCATCTCCGTGTCCAGTTTGCGCAGGATGAGTCCTTCACGCAGTGCCCACGGACAGATTTGCACCGACTCCACCCCGAGTGCCCGCATGCTCGCCTCGGCGACGAGCGCGCCCGCCACGAGCTGCTGCGACCGGTCCGCACTCACTCCCTCGAGTTCCGCGCGATCCGACGTGGTCATCCGTGAGATGAACGAGATGAGCTGCCTGAGCCCGCTCACGGTCAGCGTCCGAGGCACCCGGATTCCCGCCGACGACGGCGCGGCGCCGGTCAGCCGCGCCAACGTACGGAACGTCTTCGAGGTTGCGACCGTCAGGTCCGCGTCGCCTGCTCCGCGCAGGTGTTTGGCCGGTTCGGCGAGTTCCGCGTCGAGCCAGTCCCGTAGCGCCGCGATCCGCCGCTTGCCCGGTGGGTCCTCCCGGAACCAGTCACGGGTCAATCGGCCGGCACCGAGCTGCAGCGAGTACGCGACATCGGGATCCTCGTCGCCACCGAACGCGAGTTCGAGGGATCCGCCGCCGATGTCGAAGTTCAGGATGCGTCCGGCACTCCAGCCGTACCAGCGACGAACAGCCAGGAACGTCAGCCGGGCCTCGTCCTCACCGGAGAGCACGTCGAGGGCGACACCGGCCTCGGTCCGCACCCGGTACAGCACCGCATCGGAGTTGCGGGCGTCGCGCACTGCGGAGGTCGCGAAGGCCATCAGCTCACCGCACCCGGAGGTGCGGGCGATGTTCTCGAATTCGTGGACCGTCTCGACCAGCCGGTCGGCACCCGACACGTTGATGTTGCCGTCCTCGTCGAGGCACTCGGCCAGGCGCAAGGTGGCCTTGGTCGAGCTCATCGGCGTCGGGTGCCCGCCCCTATGGGCATCCACCACGAGCAGATGAACTGTATTGCTTCCGACGTCGAGTACCCCTAGCCGCACATACACAAGGTACTGGGTCTACCGTCGGACCCTGTGACAGCAGGTATGTCCGGCCGCGAATCCAAGCTCGATCCGGCCCCGGAAGTTCCCCTCGATTTCCCACGAGAGTGGGTCGAGTTCATCGACCCCGACAACGACGAGCATGTGATATCCGCAGATCTGACCTGGCTACTTTCACGCTGGACCTGCGTGTTCGGCACGCCGGCGTGTCAGGGCATCATCGAGGAGCGGCCCGATGACGGCTGCTGCTCGCACGGTGCATTCCTGTCCGACGACGAGGACCTCGACAAGCTCAACGCGGCAGTGAAACATCTCACTGCCGACGACTGGCAGTTCATCGACAAGGGACTCGGCAAGAAGGGTTATCTGGAGGAAGACGACCTGGAGGACGAACCCGCGTTGCGCACCCGACGGCACAAGGGGGCGTGCATCTTCCTGAATCGTCCCGGCTTCGAGGGCGGCATCGGCTGCGCATTGCACAAGATGGCGTTGCGGCGCGGCATCGAACCGCTCGAGATGAAGCCCGACGTGTGCTGGCAGTTGCCGATCCGCCGCACACAGGACTGGGTGGAACGTCCGGACGGTACGGAGATCCTCCGCACCGTCGTCACCGAGTACGACCGGCGCGGCTGGGGTGAGGGCGGGCACGACCTGAACTGGTACTGCTCCGGCTCACCCGACGCGCACGTCGGGTCCCGGCCGGTGTGGCAGTCGTACGCGCCCGAACTGCGCGAGCTTCTGGGCGTGGCTGCATACGACGAACTCGCGCGACTGTGCCGGCGACGCGAAGGACTCGGGTTGATCGCGGTGCATCCCGCGACAATCGCCGCCGGAACCTCGTGACCGGTGTGTGGTTTCGGTAGCGGCCGCTACCGAAA
>NZ_JBAQXC010000028.1:0-9040 GCF_049299235.1 Rhodococcus sp. (in: high G+C Gram-positive bacteria)
CGCACCCCTACCGGGGTGCGTTCGGCGCCAGTAAAGGGGGGCCGGTGTTGCCGGCACCCCCCAAGTCTGTGCGTGGGATTGTTCTGGGTCAGCGACGCCAGTCGTCGTCCGAGTCGTCGTCCCAACCGGAACGTTGGTCTGCGAAGACTTCGTCCCTGTGCGAGATGGGTTCACCACCAGACAACTCTCGTTGGAGGTTCTCGAAGTCGGTGGACGGCGAGCTGTACTTGAGTTGTCGTGCAACCTTGGTTTGCTTCGCCTTAGCCCGGCCGCGGCCCATGACTAACCCCCTCGCGCTTTGACGGGGCGGCCTGGGGAAATTTGGCGGCCCCGGTGATGTGAGTATTTTCCTGCGGTCCACTCTAGCGTGGAAAAGTTCGTTCCGCTTCCACGCACCCCGCCCCGGCCGTGTCCGATGCGTCTCACCCGGACACGACCTGCGCAGATGTGTGATTTTTGTCGGTCAGAACACCCCGGGGATCGCTCGAACGGTGCCTACTCGCACGCCGCCACCGAGCACCGGCTGCGAAGCCAGAGTCGCGTGGTCCTCCGACCACTCGATGCCGAGTCGATGCAGCAGCGCCGCGGTCAACGGCAGCCGGGCGCGTTCGTGACCGTCGTCGATCTTGAAGGCGAAGGCGGTGCCGTCCGGCAGCGCGCCGGCGTGGATGCCGTCCGCGCCGGCCTTGCACATCAGGCCCGGGGTCGTGGTCATCAGCCGGTCGTCGTCCTTGCCGGTTCCGGAAATCAGGAACGGGTGGGCGCGCAGGGCATCGGCGACCACCCGCTCGGGAGTGTCCGGTGCGGCCGTGACGAGCCTCGAGTACGCGGTCGCGAGGTTGAACAACGGCAACGGCACGATGGGCAGGCCGCACCCGTCGATGCCGAGTTCGGTGTCCTCGACGTCGCCGGCCAGATCCAGGACGGTCTCGACGACGGCCCGCTGCAATGGATGCCCCGGGTCGAGGTAGCTTCGCGGGTCCCATTCGTTCACGGCACACACGGCGAGCATCGCGGCGTGCTTGCCGGAACAGTTCATGTACACCGGGCGCGGTCCTCGCCCGGATGCGAGGACCTCGGCGCGTGCCAGTTCGTTCCCTGGCAGATCCGGCGGGCACTGCAGGTCGGTCTCGTCGAAGCCGTATTCGCCGAGCAGCTCCTCGACCAGTTCGACGTGTTCGGACTCGCCTTCGTGTGATGCGGTCGCGATGGCCAGTTCCGCGGTGGTGCGGGGGACGAAGCCGTGACGCACCAGGGCCACGGCCTGGAGCGGCTTGTTCGACGACCGGGGATAGATCGGTGTGTGGACCTGGCCGAGCGAGATCGTCGCGTCGCCGTGCGGATCGAGGGCGATCAGCGAGCCGCGATGCACGCACTCGCGGAACCCGGATCGCACGACTTCGACAAGTTCGACGCTCAATACATCACCCGTACCTCGTGTCCGGCGACCCGTCGTCGGGCCTTGTCGGTGACGGCGGGCGACAGGTCGTCCTGCTGCTCGAGCATCACCGCGATCCGCTCAGGGTCGCATCCGGTGAACAGATTCCGCACGGTGACTCCGTGTGCGGGTACCGACACCACTTCGATCGCGTCACCGGCGCGCACCGGTCCGTCCGCGACGACCTTCAGGTAGGCGCCGGTGTCGCCGCGCGCGGCGAAGCGCTTGACCCAGCCGGGTTCGGACGCCCAGACGCCGAACGTGCCGCACGGAGTCCGTGGACCGGTCACCTCGAGCAGCAGGCCGCCGGTGCCGACCCGCCATCGTTCGCCGATCACCGCGTCGGTCGTCGCGATTCCGCTCGTCCGCAGGTTCTCGCCGAACCAGCCGACGGGAAGATCCCGGCCGAGTTCGGTCGCCCAGCGCTGCGCCTCGTCGCCGCTGTAGGCGTACACAGCCTTGTAGCGGCCCCCGTGGTGCTCGGTGTCGCATTGCCGGTCGCCGGTGAGACCGAGAGTGTGCACGTGCACCGACTCGGCCACCGGGCGCTTGTCGATGCCGGTGATCGGGACGCGCCGTGTGCCGCTGTCCCGGATCGCATGCACGACGCAGACCGCCTCCACCCGGCCGGGCCGGGCGGTCATCGCCCGCGCAGCCGGTCGACGGCCAGACGACCTGCTTGGACTCCGGTGTCGTCCGGCACGGAATCGACGTCGATCGCCGCGGCACACGGGCCCACGGCCAACGCCGTTCCGGCGGGCACGTTGCGTTTGATCAGGGCGAGCGCGATCGGTCCGAGTTCGTGGTGATCGACGACCGTGCCCAGACGTCCCACGGTGCGTCCGTCGGCGGTGACCGGGTCGCCGGGTTCGGGCCGCGAGTCGGCGGATCCGTCGAGGTGCAACAGCACCAGGTGCCGGGGTGGCTTCCCGAGGTTTTCCACTCGGGCGACAGTTTCCTGACCCCGATAGCAGCCCTTGTCGAGGTGGACCGCGCCGAAGCGATCGGGGGCGCCGACCCAGCGTGCTTCGTGCGGGATCGTGCGCTCGTCGGTGTCGAGACCGATGCGCGGGCGCACGGATTCGACCCGCAATGCCTCGAACGCCCACGTCCCGGCCGCGCGGGCGCCGGCGGCGGTGAGCGCCGAGAACATGTCGGCGAGATTCTCCCGGGGGACCAGCAGGTCGTAGGAGTGTTCGGTCGGCCACGGCATGCGTCTCGCGAATCCACCGCCGGGCAGCGCGAGGGCCGCATAGGGCGCAGACGGCAATGCGTCGATGCCGAGAGCTGTGAGGATGCGCGGATCGCCGGATTGCGGGCCGAGCAGGCTCAGCACCGCCAGTTCGTTTCCGTCGCGTGGTTCGGCCTTCGCCCAGAAGACCATCTTCGTGAGGAACGCCAGCAGTTCGGGTCCGCGGTCGAGTTCGGTGTCGACCCAGGTGACCCTGTCCAGATCGGTCAGCACGAAGTGGTGTTCGATGCGGCCGTTGACGTCCAGGCTGAGATTCTCTGCCGAGGTGCGGTCCGGTAGCGCCGCGACGTGCTGACTGGAGATCGTGTGCAGCCAGGTGAGCCGCTCGTCGCCGGAGATCGCGACGACGAACCGCGTCGACCGGTCGATCAGCGCCGCTCCCTGTGTTGCTGCGCGCTGTTCACCGAGGGGATCGCCGTAGTGCCAGGGCAGCCCGGCATCGGGAGTGCCGGGCAGTGCGGCGACGGCGCCGGGGAGCGCGAGGAGTGGGCTTTCGGTCACGATCGGAAACTCGGCCACGACACCAGTCTATGGGGAACCGGATTGCGGACCGCCAGTGGATATGGTGGGCGACATGGCTGATCGGGTGCTGGTGACGCTGGATGGCGAGGTGCGGGACGCGGATGCGCCGCTGCTTCACGCCGACGATTTCGGGGTGTTGCGGGGGGACGGCGTCTTCGAGACGTTGCTGGTGCGGGACGGGCGGGCGCGGACCGTCGAACTGCACTTGGGCCGGATGGCCGCGTCCGCCGAGGCGGCGGGAATGCCCGAACCGGATCGCGACGATTGGCGGTTGGCGATCGAGTTGGCCGTCGAACAGTGGGGCGAGGACCGTGAGGGTGCGCTGCGACTGGTGTACACGCGGGGCCGGGAGACCGGTGGTGATCCGACCGCGTTCCTGTTGATCACCCCGGTCGCGGACCGGGTCGGCGCCGCCCGGCGCGACGGCGTGTCGGTGGTAACTCTCGAGCGTGGATTCTCGGTGGATCTGGCGGCGAAGGCGCCGTGGCAGCTCCTCGGCGCGAAGACGCTGTCGTATGCGACGAACATGGCGGCGCTGCGTCACGCCGAGTCGCTCGGCGCAGACGACGTGATCTTCGTCAGCAGCGAGGGGTGTGTGCTCGAAGGTCCGCGTTCGACGGTGGTCATCGCGCGCGGCCGGACGTTGCTGACGCCACCGCCTGCACAGGGGATCCTGCCGGGGACAACGCAACAGGCGTTGTTCGAGATCGCGGACCAGCGTGATTTCACAGCCAGGTACCAGACGCTGCGTCCGGCCGACCTGATCGTTGCCGACGGTGTGTGGCTGGTGTCGAGTGTCGCGCTCGCCGCGCGGGTGCACACCCTCGACGGGCATCCCCTGAACGGGCGCACGATGGTCGGTGAGATCGAGGAACTGGTCGATCTGGCGGTCGACGAGGTCGGATAGGACCCGATCCTGCGGGATCGTCGTCGGGGTTGCGGCGGTGTTCGCCGACTGTGTTTGTGGACACCGTGTTCGCAACTTGCCCGAACTTTCTACTACATTCCGTAGTAACGACGGATTGTCCACGCGCGCCCCGTGTGGTCGCTACGTTGTGCACAGGATTCGGGTCCGCCTGCCCAGGACCCGGATTCGGCGATTGTTCCTGGGCGTCACCACGGAGTTGCCATGGATGTGTTGGATCTGTCCCGGTGGCAGTTCGGCATCACCACCGTCTATCACTTCATTCTCGTCCCGCTGACCATCGGTCTCGCGCCGATCATCGCGATCATGCAGACGATGTGGGTGGTCACCAAGAAAGACCACTGGTATCGCCTCACCAAGTTCTTCGGGAAACTGTTCCTGATCAACTTCGCGTTGGGTGTTGCCACCGGCATCGTGCAGGAATTCCAGTTCGGCATGAACTGGAGCGAGTACTCCCGATTCGTCGGCGACGTCTTCGGTGCACCACTGGCGCTCGAAGGACTCGTCGCGTTCTTCCTCGAATCCACCTTCCTCGGCCTGTGGATCTTCGGGTGGACCCGATTGCCGAAACTGCTCCACCTCGCGACGATCTGGCTGGTCGCGATCGGTGTGAACGCCTCGGCGTTCTTCATCATCGCCGCCAACTCGTTCATGCAGCATCCGGTCGGCGCGATCTACAACCCCGACACCGGGCGCGCCGAACTCACCAGCATCTGGACGCTGCTGACCAACAACACCGCACTGGCCGCGTTCCCGCACACCGTCGCGGGTGCACTCCTCACTGCGGGCACCTTCGTCGCGGGTATCGGTGGCTGGTGGATGGTCCGGAACATGAAGCGCGCGAGGGAAGCGACCGACACCGTCGAGGCCGAGCGCTTCGAAGATGAGGCCCGCACCATGTTCCGGCCCGGCACCCGACTCGGCCTGCTCGTGATGATGGTTGCCGGCGTCGCCGTGATCTTTACCGGCGACATCCAGGCCAAGCTCATGTTCCAGCAGCAGCCGATGAAGATGGCGTCCGCGGAATCGTTGTGCCACACCGAAGTCGACCCCAAATTCTCGATCCTGACGATCGGCACGCACAACAACTGTGACGGTGTCACCCACCTCCTCGAAGTGCCGTTCGTCCTGTCGTACCTCGCGGAAGGGCAGTTCTCCGGCGTCGAACTGCAAGGCGTGCAGGACCTGCAGGCGCAGTACGAGGAACAGTTCGGGCCCGGCAACTACCGTCCCAATCTGTTCGTGACGTACTGGTCGTTCCGCGCCATGATCGGACTCGGCGCGGGCTCGCTGGCTCTGGCCCTTGCCGGCCTGTGGGTCACCCGCGGTGGCCGTGTTCCCGACCAGAAATGGTTCGGAATCCTGAGTATCGCCGCGATCCCGACACCATTCCTGGCCAACAGCGCCGGCTGGATCTTCACCGAAATGGGCCGTCAGCCATGGGTTGTGCACCCGAACCCGACCGGCGTCGACATGATCCGGCTGACCGTCGACCAGGGCGTGTCCAATCACAGCAGCGCCACCGTGATCACCTCGCTCGTCGCGTTCACCCTCCTGTATGCCGCTCTCGGGGTGGTGTGGTTCTGGCTGATCCGCCGCTACACGATCGAAGGACCGCTGCCGCACGATGCGCATCCACCGGGTGAGCACGACGAACCCGACGACGACGGCCGGCCCAAACAATTGTCCTTCGCGTACTAGGAGAGCACGATCATGGGACTTCAAGAACTCTGGTTCGTCCTCATCGCGGTGCTGTTCACCGGCTACTTCGTACTCGAGGGTTTCGACTTCGGCGTCGGCATGCTCATGCCGGTCCTCGGCCGCGGCAAGGATGCGGTCGCCGACACCCGACGCCGGGTGTTGCTCAACACGATCGGGCCGGTGTGGGACGGTAACGAGGTGTGGCTGCTCACCGCAGGCGGCGCACTGTTCGCGGCGTTCCCCGAGTGGTACGCCACCCTGTTCTCCGGCTTCTACCTACCACTACTACTGATCCTGCTCGCCCTCATCGTGCGGGTCTGCGCGATCGAGTACCGCGGCAAGATCGACGATCCCACGTGGCGTCGACGGTGGGATCTCGGCATCATCATCGGGTCGTGGGTGCCCGCGGTCCTGTGGGGCGTGGCGTTCGCGAACATCATCCGCGGTGTCGCGATCGACGAGAACAAGCAGTACGTCGGCGGCTTCTTCGCGTTGCTCAACCCGTACGCGCTGCTCGGTGGTGCCACCACGGCACTGGTGTTCGCGTTGCACGGCGCGGTCTTCCTGGCACTCAAGACGGGTGACGAGGTTCGCTGTGACGCGGTGAAACTCGCTCACCGACTGTCGATTCCGACGGTCGTCGTCGCCGGAACGTTCGTTCTGTGGACTCAGCTGGCGCACGGCAAGAACTGGACCTGGATCCTCGTCGCGGTCGCCGCGGCCGCGTTGCTCGCGGTCGTCGTGCTCACCCGCGTCGAACGCGAAGGCTGGGCGTTCGTGTTCACCACGGTCGCGATCATCTGCACTGTCGTGTTGCTGTTCGGTTCGCTGTTCCCGAACGTCATGCCGTCGACGCTGAACGATGCGTGGTCGCTGACGATCGAGAATGCGTCGTCGAGTCCGTACACCCTCAAGGTCATGACGTGGGCCGCCGTCCTCGTCACGCCGGTCGTCCTGCTCTACCAAGGATGGACGTACTGGGTGTTCCGCCAGCGCATTTCGACCCACCACATCCCGAAGTCGATCGGGTTGCCGATCGGAGTGGATCGGCCGTGACCACCCCCGACGTCGCTCCCACACACCCGACCGATTCTGCCGAGTCCGACGGTGCGCGGGGGCGGCGTCCCCCGATCGATCCACGACTGTGGCGGTACTCGGCGTCCGTGCGCGGATACCTGGTGCTGTCCGTCCTCGCCGCGATCGTCGACGTTGCCGCGATCGTGGTGTCCGCATTCATGATCGGCCGAATACTGGCAGGGGTCATCACTTCGGACGCACGCGCACTCGGCGAGTGGCGCACCGATCTGATTGTGCTCGCCACAGCGATCGGGGTGCGTGTCGTCACCTGGTGGGTGCGTAGCCGCTACGCGCATCGGTCCGCGAGCCGGGTCGTCGCCGAACTCGAACACGAGGTGCTCGCCGCTGCCGCCGCGGCGCCCCCTCGGGAACTCGACCCGCGTCGCGACGAGATCGCCACCGTGCTCACCCGCGGTCTCGGTGGCCTCACCGAATACCTCACCGGCTACGTGCCCGCGCTGCTGCTCGCGGTCGTGTCCACTCCGATCGTGCTCGTCGCCGTCGCCACCCAGGACATCCCGTCGGCGATCATCGTCGTCGTGACCTTGCCGTTGATCCCGGTGTTCATGATCCTGATCGGACTACTCACCAAGGGCCGTGCCGATCGGACACTCCGCACGATGACCGCACTGTCCGCGCAGCTCCTGGATCTGCTCGCGGGACTGCCCACCCTGCGTGCGCTCGGTCGCGAGCGCGGCCCGACCGAGCGCGTCCGCGAACTCGGTGACGACCATCGCCGCGCCACCATGTCGGCGCTGCGGGTTGCCTTCCTGTCCGGATCGGTCCTCGAGTTCCTCGCGACCCTGTCGGTGGCGCTCGTCGCCGTCGGGATCGGTCTGCGTCTCGTCGTCGGCGGGATGCCCCTCGAAGCCGGGATCGTCGCATTGATCCTCGCCCCCGAAGCGTATCTGCCGCTGCGAACCATCGGCACCAAGTTCCACGCCGCCGAGGACGGAATGGCCGCGGCAGAACGCGCTTTCGCCATTCTCGAATCCGCACCGTCGGCTCCCGCGCTGCGGCCGGACGAGGGCACGATCGACGCGCGCGGTCGCGATCTGGTGCTCGACGGTATCTCCGTCGCCGGGCGCGACGGGTACGCCCCGCACCGCCTGGACGCGGTCTGCCGCCCCGGCGCGATCACCGTGTTGATCGGCGCGAACGGAGCAGGCAAATCCACCGCGTTGCTCGCGATCCTCGGTCTCGCCGAGCCCGCGACCGGACGCGTGCTGATCGGCACGGATCCGATCAGGGCCACCGACACCTGGTGGTCGCAGGTCGCGTGGCTGCCGCAACGACCGGTGCTGCTGCCCGGTACTCTCGCCGGGAATCTCGCGCTCACCGGTGTCGACGTCGCCGATGACGAGCTCGACAATATTTGTGCAGCAACAGGTTTCGATATGGTTTTGCGTGAACTTCCGAACCGATGGGACACCGAGATCGGAGCCGACGGAACCGGGCTGTCCCTCGGTCAGCGGCAGCGTCTCGCTCTGACCCGCACCTTGGCATCCCCGAGACCGGTGCTGCTGCTCGACGAACCCACCGCGCACCTCGACGCCGACACCGAGCAGGCAGTCCTGGCCGCGCTGCGTGACCGCGCCGACCGCGGCGCGACCGTCGTCGTCGTCGCGCACCGGCCGACTCTGCTGGCGGCCGCCGACACCGTGATCGAGGTGACCGCGCGATGAACGCCCGGAACCCACGTGATCGCCCCGGCGACGACCACCCCGAATTTTCGGAGCGAACGTATCCTTCGTCTCCTTCAACGGAGCGAACGGTACATTCGCTCGGAGGAGCACGGCCGCCCGGGGCGCTGCGGCGTCCACCATCGGACCGGCGCCGCAGCGATCTGCGTCGCGCCATGGCACTGCTCGAACTCGAACCCCGCCGCGTCCTCGTCGCCGTCGCGGCCGGTGTCGCGACCCTCGGTGCCGCGCTGCTGCTGTCGGGACTGTCGGCGTGGCTCATCATCCGCGCCTGGCAGATGCCCCCGGTCCTCGACCTCACCATCGCGGTCGTCGCCGTGCGGGCTCTCGGCATCTCGCGGGGACTGTTCCGCTATTGCGAACGCCTGGCAACCCACGACGTCGCGTTGCGCGGCACCACCGCCGCCCGAGCCGGGCTCTAC
>NZ_JBAQXC010000029.1:0-28992 GCF_049299235.1 Rhodococcus sp. (in: high G+C Gram-positive bacteria)
CCCCCCCGACTGCGCGTAGTCCCGTGCACCTGCGTCCGATCGCCGTTGACAGGGAATACCCCATGTCCTCGGCGGCGCTCATTCAATATTGTGGAGTGACTCTGCACACGGCTAGGATCAGCGTCGGTGTGCCGGGAAGTCTGGTCGGCTGTTCCACAGCCCTGTCCCGATAACCCTAAGGACCCCCGTGTCTGAGACGTCAGGTTCCACGCCCCCAGGTTCCAGGCCCCCAGGTTCCACGGCCTGGAGTACCGAACTCACCCGGTACCTCCGGACCGAAACCATCGGCGGTTCGATCCTTCTGGCCGCCGCCGCGATCGCGGTCCTCTGGGCGAACTCACCGCTCTCACCGGCCTACGTCGCAGTGCGTGACTTCACCGTCGGCCCTGCCGCCCTCCACCTGAACCTCACCGTCGGTGCCTGGGCGCAGGACGGCCTGCTCGCCGTCTTCTTCTTCATCGCCGGCCTCGAACTCAAACGCGAACTCGTCGTCGGCGAACTCGCGGACCGGAGGAAGGCGTTGTTGCCGGTCCTCGCCGCGATGGGCGGGGTCGTCCTCCCTGCCGCTATCGCCGCGACCGTCGGATGGGGAACACCGGGGCTCGAACAGGCATGGGCAATCCCGGTGGCAACCGACATCGCGTTCGCGCTGGGAGTTCTCGCGCTCACCGGCTCCCGGATCCCCACCAGCGCCCGGGTGTTCCTGCTCAGTCTCGCCGTCGTCGACGACCTGATCGGGATCGCGCTGATCGCGATTCTGTTCACGTCGACGATCTCGCTGCTGTGGTTGCTCGCGACCGCGGCCTGCGCTGCCCTCTACTGGTTCGCCCAGCACCGTCGGATTACCACGCCCATGCTGTACGTGCCGCTGGCATTGCTGACCTGGTTCGCTGTGCACCAGTCCGGCATCCACGCAACGATCGCCGGGGTCCTTCTCGGGTTGCTCACCCGGGTACACGCCGATCCGGGGGAGGCCGCGGCCCCCGCCGAGCGACTCTCGCACCGCATCCAACCGTGGTCGGCGGGGCTGTGCGTGCCGCTGTTCGCACTGTTCGCATCGGGGGTTCCACTCGGCAGGGAAGCACTGGAGGCGGTGTTCACGACACCGGTGGGCCTGTCGATCGTGCTCGGTCTGCTCGTCGGCAAGATCGTCGGCATCTTCGGGACATCGTGGGTCGCGATCCGGCTTGGTATTGCGGTGCGGCCGACCGGCCTGCACTGGGGCGACCTGCTCGCATTGGCCGTCCTCGGCGCGATCGGATTCACGGTGAGTCTGCTCATCGCCGACCTCGCACTCGGGGACGGGGATCAGACGGACATCGCGAAAGCCGCGGTTCTCGTCACGTCGGCGATCGCATCGCTGCTGGGTTCGGCGCTACTGTTACGGCGTGGGCGAGTCCATCGCCGACCGGACGAGAACAGTGGAGGGGCCGACAAGTGAGCGTCACGAACGGAAACCGGAAGCCAGGCGACGGCGCACCGACCAGCATCTCGTCCATCCCGCTGACCGAAGTGCAGGCTCCGACCCCGAAGGACGCGAGCATCGGCGACCTTGTTCGCGACGCCACTGCGCAGGTATCGACCCTGTTCCGCGCCGAGGTCGAGCTCGCGAAGGCCGAGGTCACCGGCGAGGTCAAGAAGGGCTTGCAGGGCAGCCTGTTCTTCATCCTCGCGCTCGCAGTGCTGATCTTCAGTTCGTTCTTCTTCTTCTTCTTCCTCGCGGAACTACTCGACGTATGGGTTGCCCGATGGTTGGCCTTCCTGATCGTCTTCCTGATCATGGTGGCGGTGACGGCGCTCTTCGCCTTGATCGGCTATCTGCGGGTCCGCAAGATCCGCGCGCCGAACAAGACGATCGACTCGCTCAAGCAAGCCAAGGACGTCCTTCCGCTGCACGACGAGCACATCACCGCCGCCGCTCCTCGGCACGCGCGCTGATCTGCGGTCATGCTCGACACCGTGTCTCTTCCCGATCCGTCCACGGTCCGGTATCCCGGACCGTGGACGCACCGTGACATTCATGCGAACGGGATCCGCCTGCATGCCGTCGAGGCCGGTCCCGCCGATCCCGACGCCCCGCTTGTCGTGTTCCTGCACGGCTTCGCCGACCTGTGGTGGACGTGGCGACATCAGTTGACCGCGTTCGCCGAGGCCGGGTTCCGGGCCGTCGCGGTGGACCTTCGGGGTTACGGCGACACCGACAAACCGCCCCGCGGTTACGACGGCTGGACGTTGTCCGCCGACATCGCCGGACTCGTCCGCGCACTCGGATACACCGATGCGGTCCTCGTCGGGCATGCCGACGGCGGCCTGGTGTGCTGGGCCACCGCGATCCTGCACCCCGGATCGGTCCGCGCGATCGTGGTCGTCGACTCACCACATCCGATCTCGCTGCGTGACGCCACGCTGCTCGATCGGGCGCAGCGGAAGGCGTTGCTGCCGACCTTCCTCGCCTACCAGGTCCCGTGGCGACCCGAGCGGCTGCTCGTCCGCGACGACGGCGCCGAAGCCGAACGACTCCTGCGCGCCCGATCCGGGCCTGCCTGGCGGTCCTCCCCCGAGTTCGCCGAGGTCGCGCAGAAGCTACGTTCGGCGGTTCGCATCCCCGGTGTCGCCCACTCGGCACTGGAATACCAACGCTGGGCGTTCCGCAGTCAGTGGCGTCCGGACGGGCGCCGCTTCATCAAGGCCGTCGACGTGCCGTTGACACTGCCGATCCTGCAGGTGCACGGCGCGCAGGACCCGTACGTAGTCGCATCCACGGTGCGCCGCTGTTCGCAGTTCGCACCCGGCCGCATCCTGAAGTTCGTCGACGATGCCGGTCACTACCCGCATCAGGAGCAGCCCGAAACGGTCACCGGCATGCTGCTCGACTTCGCTGCCTCACTCTGACGGTCAGACGGTCAGACGGTCAGACGATGCAGGCACCGGTCTCGACCGCGGCAACCGACGATCCTGCCAGCGCGAGTTGACGGCTCACTTCGTCCGCGGTGAGCGCGAAGCCGGTGTCCACATCGTCGACGGCGGCACCGAACACCACACCGAGTACCCGCCCCTGCTCGTCGACGAGCGGCCCGCCTGAGTTGCCCTGCCGGATCGCACCGCGGACCGTGTACACCTCCCGCTCGACCGTTCCGGCGCGGTAGATGTCGGGGCCCTGCAGCTGCAGCGACTCTCGCACCCGAGCCGCGCTCGCCGTGTAGGGCCCGCCACCGGGATACCCGAGGACGATCGCGCTGGTTCCGGACTCGGCGGTGCCGTCCGCGAAAACGAGCGGGTCCGCGGTCAGGCCGGGCACTGCGAGGATCGCGACGTCGACGGCGGGATCGAACAGCACGACGTGTGCTTCGAGCGGCCCTTCGGCGGTCTCGACCGTCACTGCCGTTGTTCCCGCGACGACGTGCGCGTTGGTCATGACACGCTCGGGAGCGACCACGAACCCGGAACCTTCGAGTGCCTTCTGGCAGCTCGGCGCGATGCCGTTGATTCGCAACACGCTCGGGTGCAGGGCCAGCGGGATCGAACCGCCGAGCAACGCCGGGTCGGGCGGCTCGACTTCGGTGATCGGGGTACGACCGAACGGTCCGATCACCTCCGGCAGACCCGAGGTGTCCAGCAGCGCCGAGAACTCGCGTGGAATGCTGCGCATCCAGTCCGGCGCGACATCGTCGACCGTTCCGAGCACGTGGGAACCGCGAACCGCCGCGGACAGTTGCGTCTGGGTGGATGCGGTCAGCGGGATCGCCAGCAGCCACGCAGCGACGAGCACCGCACCGGCCTGCAGCGCCGCCCCGACCACGCTGTCGACACCGCGGGCAATCGGACTGTGCATGCCGCTGCGGGCGGCCCGGCCCAGCACCATTCCCGCAACCTCGCCGATGATCACCAGCACCACGATGAGAGCAACCCCGGCGAGCAGTCGCGTGTTGCCTTCGTCGACGTGCACCAGCACGTGCGGAGCGATGAGAATGCCGGCGACCGCGCCGAGAATCACCCCGAAAAACGCCAGTGCCGACGCGACCGCCCCCTGACGCAGTCCCGACGACACCGCGACCACGACCACCAGCACGATGATCAGGTCGATCCACCCCGATCCGGTCACGGTTCGACTACTCCTGTCTCCAATTCGGCGAGCGCGATATCGAAGTCGCGCACGTCCCGGTGATCCCACTCGATTTCCCAGCCCGAGACCGCGAACAGTCCGGCGAGCACCCCGGCGGTGAAACCCCACACCAGCATGCCGTCGACCTGGAATGCCGGCCCTTGGTAGCCACGTGAGTGCCGGACCTGGAAGCGGTTGTCCGGATCGAGGAGGTCCCGCAGCGGGACCCGCACGACCCGCGCCGCCTCACCCGGATCGACGACGCCGATCGGGCTCGGGCGCTCCCAGTACGCGACCACCGGTGTGACGTCGAACCCCGACGGCGGAATGAAAATTTCCGGCAGTACGGACAGCGGTCGCACCCCGGCCGGTACGAGCCCGGTCTCCTCCTGTGCCTCGCGGAGAGCGGTGCGGATCGGCCCGTCGTCTTCCGGGTCGGCGGCACCGCCGGGGAAGGCGACCTGACCGCTGTGCTGCCGCAGGGTCGGTGCGCGCTGGGTGAGAAGCACGTCTGCGTCGGCGGGCAACCCGCCGCGCGCGAGCGGGTCCGGGTCAGCGGAGCCGCCGAAAAGGACGAGGACCGCGGCGAGGCGCACGCTGCTGCCACGCGGGGGTCGCCGATCCAGGATCGGATTGAGGTCGTGCGGGTCGCCCGGTTCGAGCGTCGCCACACGCCGGAGCCAGTACGGCGTCATGCAATCACTCCCAGGTGCGTCTGGACGGCGGCAGCGATCTCGTCGACACTGCGAAACGGTTGCGGAAGGATCTTCGCGACCGACCCGTCGGGCCGGACGAGAACCGTCACCGGCAGTACCGGGGGCGCCCCCACCGCAGCCTGTACGCGCGCCGATCCGTCCTGCACACCGGGGGTGTGCACCCCGTATTCGGCGAGCCTGGACAACGCGTTCGATTCGCGGGGATCGGTGTGAACGGTGACGAGCGTGATTCGGTCGCCGGCGCGGCGCGCGTATTCCTGCAACACGGGCAATTCCTCGGCGCACGGCCCGCACCACCACGCCCACAGATTGACGATCGCGGGCCGGCCGGCCAGGGCTGCGGCCAAATCGACGGAACTGCCGTCACCCACGCATTCGAATGTCATTCCCGCGAGCGGGCCGGCCGGTTCGGTGCCGGTCGGCGCCGGGCACGGCTGCAGGTTCGCGGCGGCACGCAGCGGTGCCAATGTCTGCGCGTCGTCCTGTTCCTGCCGGTCCGTGGGTGCGGCGGTTCCGGGACGCTCGCCGGGATCTGTGGTGTCGGCGTCGCGCGGCCAGATCGCGACGATGAGGGCGACGACGACGACGAGGACTGCGAGGCTCCATCGCCCCGCGCTGGACGCTCTCACGTCACCGCCCGGCCAGTTCGAGCAGATGCTCCGTTTCCGGGCCTTTCACCAGGGCCGCAGCGGTCACCGGGTCGGTGGGGCCGATGCCGTAGGACGGGCAGTCCTTCGCGAGCACGCAGACGCCGCAGGCGGGCTTGCGGGCGTGGCATACCCGTCGCCCGTGGAAGATCACCCGGTGCGACAGCAACGTCCACTCCTTGCGTTCGATGAGGGCACCGACAGCGTGTTCGACCTTGACCGGGTCGGTTTCCTCGGTCCACTTCCAGCGGTTCACGAGGCGGCCGAAGTGTGTATCCACGGTGATGCCGGGCACGTCGAACGCGTTGCCGAGGATCACGTTGGCGGTCTTGCGTCCGATCCCGGGCAGGGTCACCAGGTCTTTCATTTTTCCGGGGATCTCACCGTCGAATCGTTCGAGCAGAGCCTGACCCAGCCCGATCAGCGAGTTCGTCTTGTTGCGGTAGAACCCGGTCGACCGGATGTACTCCTCGAGTTCGGTGCGGTCGGCCTCCGCGTACGCGCGGGCGTCCGGGAAACGAGCGAACAGCGCGGGAGTGACCTGGTTGACACGCACATCCGTGCATTGCGCGGACAGGATCGTCGCCACCGCCAACTCGAGCGGGGTGGTGAAATCCAATTCGCAGTAGACGTGTGGGAACGCCACGGCGAGCTGTCGATTCATGCGCCTGGCCCGGCGCACCAGCGCGAGCCGCGATTCCGGTACCCGAGCGCCTCGGGGCGCGCGGGAACGCCTCGTCGCTGGGCTGTCGGACGGGGTCGCATGCACCTGGACCACTGTACGTAAACGTCCGGATACGACTCCGGGACCGTGTCGCTTCTGAGACCTTTCCCGTGTTTACTTCCCGATATGCAAGCTCTTGCCGTCGTGCTCTTCCCGGTGCTGCTGATGTTGTTCGCACTGGCAATGGAGCGGGTCGAGTCGCGTTTGAGTCGCCTGTCGGTTCGCGAACAGGAGGTCGAGGACTTCCTCAGCCAAGCCGGCCAGGACGACGTCGCAACGCTGGCCAGGGAGGGTTTCCCTCATGCTCTCGCTCGTCTGCATCGCCGGCGACGAAACGGCGAAACCGTCCAGGTGACAGAGGGCACCTCGCTCGACGAGGACACCCGGCAGGCGAGCTGACACGGTGACCGGGCAGTAGCGTCCAGGATCGCACGAACCAGGCCACGACAGCCGGTTCGTGGTGTCAGTCACTCGTGCGCGCTGTACGCACAGTAGACTTTGAACCCGTACGCCTCGCAGGTGACCTGCCCGGGAAACCCGTAGACGTGCAGAACCGCACACGACGATGAGATTTCCCAAAAGGAGTGCACGTGGACGACGTCCTGGCCAGAGCAGGCATCTTCCAAGGAGTCGAGCCGTCCGCGGTGGCAGCGCTGATCAAGGAACTTCAGCCTGTCGACTTCCCCCGCGGACATGTCATCTTCAACGAAGGTGAACCCGGCGACCGCCTGTACATCATCGTCTCCGGGAAGATCAAGCTCGGCAGGCGCTCACCGGACGGTCGCGAGAACCTGCTCACGATCATGGGCCCGTCGGACATGTTCGGCGAGCTGTCGATCTTCGACCCGGGTCCGCGTACCTCCACCGCGACCACGGTGACCGAGGTGCGGGCCGTGAGCATGGATCGCGAGGCGCTCAAGGCGTGGATCGATCAGCGTCCGGAGATCGCCGAGCAACTGTTGCGCGTCCTCGCCCGCCGGCTGCGCCGCACCAACAACAACCTCGCCGACCTGATCTTCACAGACGTTCCCGGCCGTGTCGCGAAGGCGCTGCTGCAGCTCGCGCAGCGGTTCGGCACCCAGGAGGCCGGCGCTCTGCGGGTCACCCACGACCTCACGCAGGAAGAGATCGCGCAGCTCGTCGGCGCGTCCCGCGAGACCGTGAACAAGGCGCTCGCCGATTTCGCACACCGCGGCTGGCTGCGTCTCGAAGGCAAGTCCGCGCTGATCTCGGATTCGGAGCGTCTCGCGCGCCGCGCCCGCTGAACCTGTCACGAAAGCCGGGCCGTCGACGACGGCCCGGCTTTCGTCGTACCGGAGCTTTCGTTGTACCGGAGGATGTTTTCCGGACCTGTTCAGGTCAAGCTGCGCAGGTAGTCGAGTTGCACGTTGACTGATTTCTCGGCGGCGCCCCACAACGATCGATCGACGTCGGCGTAGACACGTTCGACGACGCTGCGCGCAGTGGCATCGTCGCCGAGAACCTGCAGCGCCGAACGGACCTGTTCGAGTCGTTCCTCACGGTGTGCGAGGTAGGCACGGGCGATGGGCGCGAGATCCGGATGTTCCGGGCCGTGACCGGGCAGCATCGTGTACCCGGCACTCAGGTCGAGCAGGCGCCGCAACGAACCGAGGTAGTCGCCGAGGTCACCGTCCGTGTCGTCGAGGACCGTCGTGCCACGGCCGAGGATGGTGTCGGCGGTGAGGACGCTGCGGTCGTCGTCGAGCACGAACGACAGCGAGTCCGCCGTGTGACCGGGAGTCGCGACCACACGGATCCGAAGTCCGGCCGCCTCGACGATCTCGCCGTCCTCCAGGCCGCGTCCGCCACCGTGCCGGTGTGTCGGTGAGACGGCGCGGACCGGGTTTCCGGTCAGCTCCGCGAACCGCTGCGCCCCTTCGGTGTGGTCGTAGTGCCGGTGGCTGATCAGGGTCAACGCGACGGGAACCTGCGCGATGCGGGCAAGGTGGGCTTCGTCGAGCGGACCGGGATCCACCACCACGCATTCGTCGTGGCCCGGTGCCCGCAGAATCCACGTGTTGGTGCCCTCGAGGGACATCACCGACGGATTCTCGGCGAGCACCACCGCCACACTCGGAGTGACCTGACGCATCTGTGCGTAGGCGGGGTGAACCAACGTCATGCTCGATCTCTTTCGTAACGACGGTGTGGTTCACCCCACTCTATCTACGTACGGCGCTCGCGCTCAGCGCACCTCGGCGATGAGTTCGACCTCGACGGGCGCGGCCAGCGGCAGTTCCGCGACCCCGACCGCCGAGCGGGCGTGCACCCCGGCATCCCCGAAAACCTCGCCGAGGAATTCGGAGGCGCCGTTGATCACACCGGGCTGCCCGGTGAAGCCGTCGGCAGACGCGACGAATCCGACGACCTTCACGATGCGCACCACATTGTCGAGTCCGACGAGCGCGTCGACCGCGGCAAGCGCGTTGAGCGCGGCAACGCGGGCAGCGGCCTTCGCGTCCTCGGCGGCGACCACGTCCCCGACCTTGCCGGTCAGCTCGAGCTTGCCGTCGACGAACGGAAGCTGCCCCGACGTATAGACATGGTTGCCGGTGCGCACCGCAGGCACATACGCGGCGACCGGCGCGGCGACCGCAGGCAGTTCGATGCCGAGTTCGACGAGCCGGGACGTCCAGGTTTGCTCTGTCACCGATTGTTCTGTCACCGATTGTTCTGTCACCGCGGTCAGCCCTTCGGCCGCTTCAGGTACGCGACGTGCTGCTCACCGGTCGGGCCCTGCAGCACCGTAACCAGCTCCCAGCCGTCGGAGCCCCAGGTATCGAGGATCTGCTTGGTCGCGTGCGTGAGCAACGGAACGGTCGCGTACTCCCAGGTGGTCGATTCGCTCATGTTGTTTCTCCTCTGTCGAGTGGCTGTCTGACACTATCGGGCGCACCCGTCGGGTTGTCACTTATAGGCTCACCCTTGTGGCAACACCGACAGCACAGTCCGGCGTCTGGCCGGCGAAAGCCGCGGAAGCGCGGTTGCACTTCGTGTCCGGCAAGGGTGGCACCGGGAAGTCGACGGTCGCGGCCGCCCTGGCACTCGTACTCGCGGCCGAGGGCCGCAAGGTTCTGCTCGTGGAGGTGGAAGGCAGGCAGGGCATCGCGCAACTGTTCGATGTTCCCCCGTTGCCGCCGGTCGAAACGAAGGTCGCGACCGCGGACGGCGGCGGCGTCGTGATGGCGTTGGCTGTCGACATCGAAGCGGCATTCCTCGAATATCTCGACATGTTCTACAACCTCGGTTTCGCGGGCCGGGCCATGCGTCGCATCGGTGCGGTCGAATTCGCGACGACCCTCGCGCCGGGACTTCGGGACGTCATTCTCACCGGCAAGATCAAGGAATGTGTGGTGCGCTCGGACGCTCGCGGCATGCGGGTGTACGACGCGGTGGTCGTGGATTCCCCGCCGACCGGCCGGATCGGCAGCTTTCTCGACGTGACAAAGGCCATGGCGGATCTCGCGAAGTCCGGCCCCATCCGTTCGCAGAGCGAAGGCGTGGTGCGGTTGCTGCACTCGGACGACACCGTCGTACACCTGGTGACGTTGCTCGAAGCGTTACCTGTGCAGGAAACTGCCGATGCCGTAGAGGAACTCGAGGCATCGGACCTACGGCTCGGCGCTGTGATCGTCAACCGTACGGTGCCCGAATATCTGCCGGCCGATCTCGTCGACGACATCGCCGACGGGCTCATCGACAGTGATTCGGTGCGCGCCGCATTCGGCCGAGTCGGGCTGACCGTGCCCGATTCCGACTTCGCCGGCATGCTCACCGAGACCATCGAGCATGCTTCGACGCTGAAGGCGCAGCAGGACAGCGCCACCCAACTCGACGATGTGAAGGTGGCACGGATGACTCTCCCTGCGCTGGCCGACGGTGTCGATCTCGGCGGGCTCTACGAGCTTGCTGAGATCCTCGGCGAACAGGGCGTCCGATGAGCGAAACACAGCTGACCGGAACGCACGGGCGCGATGCACGCGTCCTGGATTTCGGGCGGATCCTCACCGACCCGGACGCCCGCGTCATCGTGTGCTGCGGCTCCGGAGGTGTCGGCAAGACGACGACCGCGGCAGCGCTCGCGCTGCGCGCGGCCCAGCGCGGACGCAAGGTCGTTGTGCTGACGATCGACCCGGCCCGGCGGCTCGCCCAGGCGCTCGGTGTGGCGGCATTGGACAACAACCCGCAGCCTGTGACGCTCGGGCCTGACGCGACCGGCGAGTTGCACGCGATGATGCTGAACATGCGCCGCACCTTCGACGACATGGTGCTCGAGCATTCGGCGCCGGACAAGGCTCAGCAGATTCTCGACAACCCGTTCTATCGGACCGTGGCGACGTCGTTCTCCGGCACGCAGGAGTACATGGCGATGGAGAAGTTGGGGCAGCTCGCGGCGAGCGACTCGTGGGATCTCATCGTGGTGGACACACCTCCGTCGCGAAATGCCCTCGACTTTCTGGATGCACCGCAGCGTCTCGGCTCGTTTCTCGACGGCCGGATGATTCGCATGTTCACCGCGCCCGGCCGTGGCTTCGGCCGCTTGGTGACCGGAGCGATGGGGCTTGCCCTCAAGGCGGTATCGACGATCGTGGGCAGCCAAATGTTGTCCGACGCGTCCGCGTTCGTGCAGTCCCTCGATTCGATGTTCGGGGGGTTCCGTGAACGGGCGAACCGCACGTACCGTCTCCTGCAGCAGCCGGGGACGCATTTCGTCGTTGTCGCCTCGCCCGAACCGGACGCGTTGCGGGAAGCGGCCTTCTTCGTCGAACGGCTGACCACCGACGGCATGCCCCTGGCAGGGCTCGTCCTCAACCGGACCCATCCGACACTGTCGGCGTTGTCGGCCGATCACGCATCGACAGCGGCCGACGTTCTCGCCGAGCAGAAGCGTGACGACAACCAGCCCGCCGAAGCCCTGCTGCGGATCCACGCCCACCGGGCGGTGACCGCGAAGCGGGAACTGCACCTGCTCGGCAGGTTCACCGCCGCGCACCCCCGCGTTCCCTTGGTGGGGGTGCCGTCGCTGCCGTTCGAGGTGTCCGACCTCGAGGCGTTGCGTGCCGTCGGCGGCCAGCTGACCCGCGAAGGTTGAGCCGCGAAGCTCGAGCCAGGCCCTGCCGGCCGTCGATTGGTCGCCTGTGCTGTGGGTTTGCTGTCTAGACGGCGTTCTGGTGCTGACGTTGCGCTTCGAAGAAGTCGGCCCAGGACTCGACTTCGGGGTGCTGCTTGAGCAGCGCGCGGCGCTGGCGTTCGGTCATGCCGCCCCAGACCCCGAACTCCACACGATTGTCGAGTGCATCTGCACCGCACTGCTGCATCACCGGGCAATGCCTGCAGATGACTGCGGCCTTGCGTTGTGCCGCACCTCGCACGAACAGCTGGTCGGGATCCACTTCTCGGCACCGTGCCTGGGTCACCCAGGCGATGCGCGCTTCTGCTTGGTCTACGTCGAGTCGGGTTGTCAGAGTCGCTATGTGCATTCAGTTGCCCCTTTGCTCACCGAACCCCACCCTGCGGAGTTCCGGAAGTTCACGCGAGCCGACCGCGTAGCGCCTACTGCGTAGCATCGGTAGTCGGCATCACGTTCCCGTTGAGGTGTTACCTGCATCACACTGATGTCTCAATCTAGGTAAAGAGTCCCCAGCGCGCAAGGCGAACAAACACTTTTCTGGTACGCCCGTCCATACCTGCACGTCGGAGGAGTTTCGGCGCTGCCGACGCATCGGATCGGCCACCCTGCACGTAGGGTGTATCCGTGTCGATCCGAAATACGGTGGCGAAGCTCGCCGGTTGCACGGCCCTCGGCGGCGTCCTTCTGGCGGGAATGCTGTTCCCCGCGGCAGGCGGTTTCGGCTATGTCTCGAACCGGGCCGCGGATACCGTGGACAACAGTTCCGCCGAACTCGTCGAAGGTGTCGTACCCGCGGTGACCACCATGGTCGATACCGCGGGCAACCCCATCGCCTGGCTGTACGACCAGCGGCGTTTCGAAGTGCCCAGTGACCAGATCTCCAACGAGATGAAACTTGCGATCGTCTCGGTCGAGGACAAGCGGTTCCCGGAGCACAAGGGGGTGGACTGGCAGGGCACGATCCGCGCGTTTCTCACCAACACCACCAGTGGCCAGGTCGAGCAGGGCGCATCGACGATCGACCAGCAGTACGTGAAGAACTACCTGCTCCACGTCGTCGCCAAGACCGACGCCGAGCGCCGCGCGGCCATCGAAACGACCCCGGCCCGCAAGATCCGTGAGATCCGGATGGCGCTCACCCTCGACGAGGAACTGACGAAGGACGAGATCCTCACCCGCTATCTGAATCTGGTGACCTTCGGGAACGGATCGTTCGGCATCCAGGACGCGGCGCAAACCTACTTCGGGATCGACGCGAAGGATCTGAATGTCGCCCAGTCCGCGATGCTCGCCGGCATGGTGCAGTCCAGTTCCGCGCTGAACCCGTACACGAACGAGAGCGGCGTCCGCGACCGCCGCAATGTCGTACTCGACACGATGATCGAGAACATCCCGGAACGGGCCGACGAGATCCGGGCGCTCAAGAGCGAACCGCTCGGAGTGCTGCCCGAGCCGAACACCCTCCCCCGCGGCTGCATCGCCGCGGGCGACCGCGGGTTCTTCTGTGACTACGCGCTGCGCTACCTCGAGAACTCCGGGCTCTCCCGTGAGCAGATCGACAAGGGTGGCTACCTGATCCGCACCACACTCGATCCCGAGGTGCAGTCATCGGTGAAGGCATCCCTCGATGCCTTCACCAGCCCCACGGTCGACGACGTCGCCACCGTGATGAACGTCGTCCAGCCCGGGCAGGACGCCCATCGCGTCCTCGCGATGGGGTCGAGCCGCGTCTACGGCCTCAACGGAGACTCGAACGAAACGGTGCAGCCACAGCCCTATTCGCTCGCCGGCCACGGCGCCGGATCGATCTTCAAGATCTTCACGGTCGCCGCCGCGATGGAGAAGGGCCTCGGCACCAACGCCGTCCTCGACGTACCCGCCCGCTACAACGCGCAGGGTCTCGGCGACGGCGGCGCCCGCGGCTGCCCGGCATTGACGTACTGCGTCGAAAATGCCGGCCCCTACCCGCCCCAACTGTCGGTGACCGACGCGCTCGCGCAGTCACCGAACACGGCCTTCGTCAAATTGATCGAAGCGACGGGCGTCGACCCGGTCGTCGACATGTCGGTACGGCTGGGGCTGCGGTCCTACTCGCAGCCGAACACGTCCGGATTCGGCGAGCAGAGCATGGCCGACATGCAGAAGGACCAGCATCTCGGCTCGTACACGCTCGGCCCCACATGGATCAACCCGCTCGAACTGTCGAACGTGGCCGCGACGCTGGCCTCGCACGGCAAGTGGTGCCCGCCGTCACCGATCGAAGGCGTCTTCGATCGCGAGGGCAAGCCAGTGCCGATCACGCAACAGGCCTGCGAGCAGGTCGTCGAACCGGGCCTCGCCGACACCCTCGCCAACGCCATGAGCAAGGACACGTCCGGCGGCGGCACCGCCTCCGGTGCTGCAGGCTCGGTCGGCTGGAACCTGCCGGTGTCCGCGAAGACCGGAACCACCGAATCGCACATGTCGTCGGCGTTCCTCGGGTTCACCAACCAGTTCGCGGGCGCCGTGTACACCTACGGCGACTCCCCCACTCCCGGTGAGATCTGCAGCGGCCCCGTGCGCCCCTGCTACAGCGGCAACCTGTTCGGCGGTACCGAACCGGCCCGGACCTGGTTCAGCGCGATGCTGCCCGTCGCGGGCAAGTTCGGACCGGTCGAACTGCCCCCGGTCGACCAGAAGTATGTGCGCGGCGCGGGCAACGCGCAGGTTCCGGACGTCACCGGTTTGAGCAGCCGGCAAGCCGTCACGCGATTGCAGGACGCCGGATTCACCGTCACCGAACTCACCGTCAAGGGCGACGCCCGCGCAGGCACCGTCACCAACAGCGCACCGTCCGGATCGGCGGTGCCCGGATCGGCGATCACGATCTACATCAGCGACGGGACCGTCCGCGCGATACCGACCACGACGGCGACGCCGGCCCGGCCGGGCGGCAACCAGGTTCCGGATACGACCGCGCCGAACGCACCCGCACCGATTCCGGGGCGGCAACCGTCGCCGCCGGAATCGGAATCCGAGTCACCTGCACCGACCTCCGAATCGGAGCCGCCGGCGTCGGAGGACGAAGACACCGGCGACAACTGACGAACTAGAGTCGCGATCGGACCGCCGCGGAAAGCCGCTTACCGTCGACTTTCCCGGCGGCGATCGCGGTGGCAACCTTCATCACCTGCCCCATGTTCTTGGGGCCGGGGCGAGTGCCGAGTTCGTCGGCGACCCGGCCGATCGCGGTGTCGACGACGTCGACGAGCTCGGCGTCCGACAGTGGCGTCGGCAGATATTCGTCGATGATCCGTGCCTCGGCGTGCTCCTTGGCGGCGAGTTCACCCCGACCGTTCTCCGTGTAGACCTCCGCGGCCTCGCCCCGCTTCTTCGACTCACGCGCAAAGACCTTGACGATGTCCTCGTCGCTGAGTTCGCGGGCTTCCTTCCCCGCGACCTCCTCGGTCTGAATCGCGGCGAGCAGCATCCGCAGGGTCGTGGTGCGCAGCGGATCCTTGTCCTTCATCGCCGCGGTGAGGTCGGTTCGGATAGTGGATTTGAGGGACTGTGCGGTCTCGGACATGCTCCGCACGCTACGCGGCGACGGTTACGGCCGTGCGGAGTCCGGGCCCGGCGGTACGCTGGACGAGTGCCTGACCATTCCGCTCTCTTCCGCGCGACCGTCGGTGCAGCCGGTGCGGCCGCACTCGGACTCGGCTACGCAACGCTCATCGAACGCAATGCCTTCGCGTTGCGCGAGGTCACGCTGCCGGTCCTCGAGCCCGGCGCGTCGACGCTGCGCGTACTGCATCTCAGCGACCTGCACATGATGCCGAACCAGCGGCTCAAGCAGAATTGGCTGCGCGAACTCGACCGACTCGATCCCGATCTGGTGGTCAACACCGGTGACAACCTGTCCCATCCAAAGTCGGTGCCGGCTGTCGTGCAGGCAATGGGCGGGCTGCTCGCGCGTCCCGGCCTGTTCGTGTTCGGCAGCAACGACTATTTCGCACCCGTGCTCAAGAACCCGTTCCGGTACTTCGACAAGAACCACGAGCGCGTGCACGGCGCACCGTTGCCGTGGGGCGACCTGAGGGCGGCGTTCAGCGAACGCGGTTGGCACGACCTGACGCACGTGCGTCGCGAGTTCGAGGTCGCGGGGGTGCGCATCGCCGCGGCCGGTGTCGACGACCCGCACCTCGAGCGGGACCGGTACGACACGATCGCCGGCCCACCCAACCCGCTCGCCGACCTCAAGCTCGGTCTGACGCACTCACCGGAACCGCGCGTCCTCGACCGTTTCGCCGACGACGGATACGACCTGGTCCTCGCCGGGCACACCCACGGCGGCCAACTGTGCCTGCCGGTCGTCGGCGCGCTCGTGACCAACTGCGCGATCGATCGGTCACGGGTGAAGGGCCCGTCACGGTGGGGTGCGCACATGCGCCTGCACGTGTCGGCTGGTGTCGGCACGTCACCTTTCGCTCCGGCCCGGTTCTGCTGCCGTCCGGAGGCAACGTTGCTGACCTTGGTTCCGGCCCCGCGCAACAAGGCTCTCGCCGACGCCGACTACGCGGCCGAACGGTCCATTTCTCCGCGCTGACCTGGCGATTTAACCTTCCGAGAAAGGGTGCTGTAAGCTAGCCGAGGTTCATCACGGGGTGTGGCGCAGCTTGGTAGCGCGCTTCGTTCGGGACGAAGAGGTCGTGGGTTCGAATCCCGCCACCCCGACTCGTGAAGCACCGCCGAGGGCCCCTTCCACAGTGTGGAAGGGGCCCTCGGCATTGTGCCTCTACCGCACAGTCGCCACGCCATACGACAGGCGCGCGCGGCCGGCGGCAGCGCGCGCCTGTCCGTGCGCTATGCAGCAGCGTGACGTTCTTCTCATGCGACGGTGAACGTCGGTGAGGTTCCGGTGACCTGGGTCAACTGACCCGACGCCGCGCGGGCGTCACCTGCGTAGTGGATGCGGAATTCGCCGATGGTGCCCGGCGACGGGATCCACTCGATACGGACGAGGGACGAGTCGTCACTTCCCGGCGGTCGCGACCAGCGGAACGTGGTCTCCCAATCGTTGTCGTCGGCGATCGTCGTCCATCGGTCGCCGTCCCGGCGTTGCACCTGAAGATATGAATCGCCGTGTCGGAAGTTGTTGTTCGGGTGTGCTCCGACGAACTCGACCGCCACCGTCTCGCCGGCGGTATAGGTCGGTTTCGGAGCCGACACCACGTCACCGTAGTTCCGGTCGGCGATCGGCCGGTCCGGGAGAGGTGCGGGCAACAGGTCGGGCTGGAAGCCGGAATTGTCCATCGGCGCCGGGCCTCGATCGACCGGTCGGCGGGCCGCCATCGCCGCTGCGAGCGAATAGAACTCCTGCATGTACGCCGACAGCGTCCAGCGTCCGAACAGGGTCTCTCCACCCTCGTATTGCTGGGCGTCGTACTCCTCGGGCGTCGTCACGTACTGGGTGTAGGAGTTCGAGTAGCCCTGGGCCAGAACCGTGTCCAACGGCACCTTGAGGGCATCGGCAACCACCTGGCGCAGTCGCAGGCCCGCGACGATCGTCACCTCCGCCGGAATCGCCACGAGTACCAGTTCACCGATGCGCAGGATCTGCAGTGGCACCACCTGGGGCACCCACGGTGTCGGCGGCATGAGCCCGAGCGGAAACAGGATGAGTTTCGGGGCCTGGGTGTCGCGCACCCACGGCGGAACCGACGGCTGATTGTCCCCGCCGAACGCCGTGAACACCGGATTCGTCAAACCTTCCTGCAGGAAGGCGAGTTGCGAACGAGTGTTGTCTTCGGTACTCGTCGCGGCTGCCGCAGCACCCATCATCGCCGGCGAGGTGCGTGCCGGCTTGCCGTCGGGAGTGAAGTCCCCGGAAATCTGCACGGCGGAGATGTCGATATACCGGACGATCGAGTCCACTCCTGTCGTCGTCATCGGCCGGGCGGACTCGAATGCGGCGCGGCCGGCGCGGTACTGGCGTTCTCCGATGATCTCGCAATTGTGTTTGTGATCGTCGGTCGGGCCACTCGGGTTGAGTTTGATCAGGTTGAGATTGGGCGTCATGTCGCCGGCGTTGGTCTGAGGGAAGGCCGCGACGATGCCGGGCTGCTCACGTTCCCAGCGATAGCTCGCGTAGCCCTTGTTGTCACCGGCGATGAGTTTGTTGGCGTCGGTCAGCGACGTGCAGTGGGTGGAGAACCAGGTGATCGCACCGATGTCGGTGCCGCCACGGCTCAGTCGGAGGGAAGTCACCCCAGGATCGATCGACTCGGGGAAGTACTGGCGGTCCTCGGTGGGGTTGCGATCGAACGCCTCTTGGGAACGATTGCGGCTGGCATTGTGGAGTTCGCCGGTGCCGATCGCGATCGTGCCAGGTGCGAGATCGTCGTGGGCACGCTCGATGGCAGCGAACAGTCCCTCGACTTCGGCATCGTAGGAATTCTTCTTGAATCCGAATGCGGCCAGCGTGTAGGCGAAGTCCCAGGCAGTGCCACCGCACGACGCGTGCGTGTGAGTCGCGTTGATGTTGACGTTGCGTTCGGAGTACATCGTGCCGAAGCGCTCGCGCAGCTTCGTCATCAAACCGATGTGGTGCGACTGGAAGACACAGGCGATATCGCCGGTCACGAAGACGACTCGCTCATCGGTCGCCCGGTCGACGACGATATAGGCGCGGGCCCAGCAACGCTGAAGCAATCCCTCGGCGACTTGCTCGGAATCGGAGTAGCCCATCATGCCCTGACCTGCGACGGCCCCGGTCATATCGGCGATGCCGGTTCCGACCAGGTAACCCGCCTCGCCGGATCCCGGGTTCGCCGACGCCGGGGAGGCGGCGAGAGCAGCTGCACCGGCGGCGGCTCCGGTCAGAAAAAGACGACGGCTGAGGTCCATGATGTCCTTTCGGGGAGCGTGGGTGTCACGCTCGACGGTGTCGGAGTGGTCATTCGAACACGGATCGGCATCCTCCGTATGCGCCGGGCGTACCGGTTCAGCGAAAGCATCAACGGTTCACAGTCGGGACAGCCGATGACGCACTCGGGACCGCACCTATTGCGCGGTGAGCACCTCGAACGCCGCCCGTCGGCCCGATCGCACGGCGCCGTCCATATAGCCGGTCCAGTAGTCCGCGGTTTCTGTTCCCGCCCAATAGATATCGCCGACCGGTTCGCGCAGGGCCGGACCGTACTTCGTCAGCGTCCCCGGTGAGCTGACAGCAACGGGACCGCCGAGCGACCACGGTTCGAGATCCCATTTGAACACCCCGTAGTCGATGAATTCTGCTGCGCGCGGGCCGAAATAGTCGACGAAGTTGCCGATGCACTCGGATACGAGTTGATCCTCCGGTGCACGGTCGAGGCGCCGCATGGCATCGGCGGAGATGAATCCCATCAAGATGTGTCTGCCCTCCGCGTAGCTTTCGAACGTAACGTCGATGGGTTTGCCGTTGCCGAATACCTGACCCGACATACCCTGCTCCCGCCAGAACGGCTGGTCGTAGAACGCGGTGAACTTGCTCACCGCGCCCATGTGGTAGCCACGGGTGAGACCGATACGGCTCTCGGGAAGCCCTGGGCTGTACCGGATCCGACCGCTTATGGCCGGAGACATCGCAACGACGACCTTGCGCCCGTGGAAGATTCCCACATCGGTGGCGACCGCTGCGGGACCGGATCCGGTGGTGATCGACCGAACCGGGGCGTTGTAGACCATCCGGTTGCCGAGGGCTTCGGCCATGCGGAGCGGAATGAGGGCCGCCCCGCCCTCGAAGAGGCGCTCCTGGGCGCCGCCCTCGGTGCTCAACAGTCGCATCAGACTGCCCGGATTGTGTTCGTCGCCCGACGCGGCGATGTAATTGAGGACATACAGTGCCGACACCTCGTCGGGGCGAACCGACAGCGGCGCAGACATCGCGACCGTGGTGAGCACGCGCGCCATCGGGGACGACGTGAGCTGGTCGGTGTACTGCCCCCAGGTGATCGAGTCGAGGTACCCGGCGTCGGGATGCTTCCACGGCTCGCCTGCCGGGAAGGCGAGGGCATCCGCCTGCGCCCGCACCAGCGCCGGGGTGGCCTCCAGGGTCGCCAGGGTCGCCGGCACCGGGACCGCGGCGGGCATGCGCCGACCCGATCCGTCGAACCAGAACAGGCTGTCGCCGGCGTTGTAGGTCGGGATCGACCGCACCCGGTACTCGTCGGCGAGCGCGCTGATGTGGCCCTGCGTGGGGCCGATGAACTCGGCGCCTGCGTCGATGGTGGCGCCGAGGATCGGCGAGGTGATGTTGTGGACACGGCCGCCGGCGCGTTCCCTGGCCTCCAGAACGACGACCGACGCGCCTGCCTCGGCCAACGATTTCGCCGCTGCCAGCCCCGACAGTCCGCCACCGACGACGATGGCGTCGTAGACCACGCTCGCGGAGGTGGCGCCCGGCGCGGCGACAGCGGCGCTACCGACAGTTCCCAGGCCGGTAACGGCACCCGCCGTGAGCACCGTGCCGCGCAGAAACGTCCGTCGCGTGACGGGCCGGCTACGTTGCCCCTCTCGGTCAAACTGTGCTGCTTGGCTTTCCATGCGCATCCTTCTGTCGACGATGCGCAAAAGGCTATTGGTCGCTTGTTTTGGACGGATGACCAAAAGTAACGAGGGGGCTACTCGTCCGTGTCGAGTGCGTCCCACCGAGCCGGGCGATATGAGGCACCTGACGAGGAGACATCCGGAGTGATGCACGACTCTTCCGGTCACCGGCCTGCGTGGACCCCGGACGCACCCCGCCGCAATTGCCAGAAAACTCTCACACGCGAGCGGTACCGTCGCCGCTCGTGCAAACACGTGCCGTCTCCATCCTCATCGCGGTCGTCGGGCTGATCCTCCTCGCGGTCGGTTCCACCTTCGCCTATCTCGACACCCCGACCGTGACGGTGGCGGAGGCCGACCAGCCGGTAGATTCCGGCGACAGTGTCGGTGAAGCCCGCGACAAACTGCAACGCGCCGGGCTGCCCTTGTCGATGCTGGACGGCGGCGTCGGACAGCTCACCGACGGTAGCCGCCAACTCGACGACGGCGCGCGACAGTTGTCCGACGGTCTGCGCCAAGCCAGAGACGGTGGCGAACAACTCGCGTCCGGGCTCGACCAACTCGACGGCGGCGTGGCTCAACTCGGCGATGGTGCAACGCAGATCAGTGGAGGAGTCGACGAGGTCGTCGGACAGCTCACCGGACTCGGTGCGATGCAGGGAACGGTCACCGAACAGCTCACGGCTGTCTCCGACGGGCTGGCGCTGTCCCCCGACCCGGTGTCGCAGAACGCTGCCGGGCAACTGCGCACGCTGATCGACACACTGAACACCCAGGGCCTCGGCCCGGATACGCTCGACCGACTCGCCATGCTGCGCGACGGCGCTCGGCAACTCGCCTACGAACTCACGGACCCGAACGCTCCGTTCGTGGCGGGCATGAACGCCGCTGCCGCCGGATCGACCCAACTCCGCGACGGCCTCGTGATGCTCGACGACGGCGGCCGGGCGCTGACCGACGGGACCGGGCAACTCGTCACCGGCGCCGGCCCGGTCGCCGGTGTGATCGCCGGGATCGCGGACAACGTCAAATCCGCGACGGGCGCGCTGGCGCTCACCGCCGACGATCAGGTGGAACCACAGGCCACGACGCTGACCACCGCTCAGCCTCGGTGGTGGCCGTACGCGCTGATCGCACTCGGCGCGGCGATACTCACAGCTGCCGCTGCTCGCTCGCTCGTACCTGCCGCCCGGCACGCCACCCGATGACTGTGCACCCCAGATGACCATGCACCCCAGATGACCATGCACCCCAGATGACCATGCACGACTGCCACCCGGACGACCCCTCGCGGCCGGGTGGCAGTGGTGCGGTTCAGGATGCGCTACGGGTCAGGACGCCTCGCGCATCGTCAGACCCGATAACGCGATGACGTACTCACCGGCTTGTTCGTCGAAGTCGACGGTGTAGACGGTCGGAAAGTATCCGGTCCGCAGGTAGGCGGCGGGTTGGCTGATCTCTTCCCGGATCTCCGGTTTCGCGGCAAGCCAGTCCCGGGTCATCATCGGTTCGATGAATGTGAACTCACCATCCCACGATCCGTAGAGCAGCACTTCGGTGAAATCGAACGACCCCGGGATCGCCCCGTCCGCAGCGTTCGTCCAGTGCATGCCCATGAACGGCACGGTGTTCTCCGCAGCCGGACCCGGTGGGGGTCCATATCCTTCCGGAACATACTGCGGTTCAGGGAGTTCTGCTGCCCGGGCAGCGAAATCGGGTGCCGCAGGGTCGATGTCGTGCTCGATGTCCGCCATGTAGAAGTGCATGTCGAAGTGCGGTTTGCCGAACAGGATCTCCGGGTCGTGGCCGTGCGGGTTCCAGTCCAGCATCACATGGTCGAAACCTGCGTCGGGTGCACCCGAGGGCAGGTCCAGCATGACCATCGTCGTCGTGGCATCCGGACCGTCCGGAAGCCCGCCGAGAGCCGACTCGGAGATTCGGATACCGATCTCCTGCGGCTTCCCGCTTCCGTCGACAGTGACGTATGTCCTGGAGTTTCCGTCCCCCAACGGTTGTTCCGCGCCGTAGGTGGTTGCGGATCCGCGGGGGTGCGCGTCCGCGCCGTGCGCGAGTGTGGTGGCCGAGTCTCCGCACCCGGCGACGGCGAGCACCGTAAGTGCCGAGAGTGCGAGTCCGGAAGCGGTCCGAACCGTGTGCATGGATGTGCCTTTCGAGGTGAAGGTGTCGATATCCATCAGTGGTCGCGCAACATCAGTGGTCGCGCAACATCAGTGGTCACGCCGAACAACGTGCCCGACGCGCAGGACCCCGGCACTGTCGTGTTCGTCGGCGAGCGCGCTGAGCCAGTGCCAGGTGTCGTCGTCGTAGGCGCACGCGATGGTGTCCGGGTCGGATCCGGCCGCAAAGTTGGGAAGCCGGCGGCCGGTGGTCCACGGCGACAGCACCCGGTCGACGGTGCGGGCGTGCCCGATCACATCCTCTGCCGTAGCCGGTACCAACACACCCGCGACCATGAGCGCGAAATCCGCGTCGCGATGACAGAAGGCACTGCGGTGCCGCGGTTCCCGTGCCAGTGCGCCGCCGAGCAGGCGAACCTCGACAACGGTTTGCGGCGAATGCGAGCCGGGGCCTGCGACGGACAGCAGGGCATCGATCGCGTCGTGCGTCAACTCTCCGGTCAATGCGGAATATTCGTGGGTGGGCATGGGATCGACCGGGTCGGCGTGCACCGCTCCCACCGCGGCCCACGGCAGCACCGCGATGCCGTCGAGCACCGGGGTCGCCACCGAACGGACAGTGTGGATAAAAGCCTCGGCCTCGGCCCCGTCGGCGAGGCTGGCGAATCGGACCGCGACGGTCAACTTGCCTGCGAGCGGGGCCGGAACCTGCGGCAACGGCGGCAATCGGAGAAATGCCAGCGACGTCGAACTGTGCTCGGGAAGATCGGCACACCAGTCCAGCCAGGCGTGCGCCACCGTCGCGGCATCGATGCCGTCGAAATAGACTGCACCACCATAGAAGTGACTGGCCGGAACCAGGTCGATCTCGACGGAGGAAACGATCCCCAACGTCGCCTTGCCGCCGCGCAGGCCCCAGAACAGTTCGGCGTGTTCGTCTGGGGTCGCGCGCAGAACCTCACCGTTGCCGGTCACGAATTCGAACGCCCGAACATGGTCGGACGACAATCCGTAGGTGCGCACCATCGGTCCGATCCCGCCACCGGTGAGATAGCCGACGACCCCGACGGTCGTGGCGGATCCGCTCAGCGGCGCCAGCCCGTGTGGTGCGGCAGCGTCGATGACGTCCTGCCACACGAGTCCGGCCCCGATCCGTGCGGTGTGCGTCGCCGGGTCGATCACACACTCGATCAGCCGACCGGTGTGGACGAGCAGCACGTCACCCCCCAGTGGGACGGCACCGTGGCCGGTGCGCTGGACGGCGACCTTCAGTCCGTGGTCTGCGGCGAAGCGGACCGTCGCGGCGATGTCGGCGTCGTTCTCGACTGCGACAACCGCGGCGGGCCGAACCGGCACTGCGACATTCCACGGCGTGGCCAACTCGTATCCGGGTTCGCCCGGCAGCGCCACCGTTCCGGACACTGCCGTTCGGAGCTGTTCGAGCTGGGTATCGATCTCGCGTGTCGTTGGGATCATCGGTTCTTCCTTCCATCCGTCGTGCGGGTATGGATGAAAGAATGTGCGAGCATGCTTGGCCGGTTCTTGGTCCAGCCGGGCCGACTCGTCCAAGAATCGACCAAGTCGGCGCAGAAGTCAGCCCGGGGTCGAGCGAGCGTAGGCGGCGAGGCCGAACATTCCGAGGCCGGTCGCGTCCACGGCGACCTGCTCGATCGCACGCTCCCGTCCCGGCGACGCCTCGCGGAGTTGGGTGCGCAGCAGTCGGCAACGGAGAAGGGTCGGTCGGCTGGAGGTGCGCGTTGCGATCTCCTCGGCGCGGTCGAGCAACGCCTCGGCTTCCTCGATGCGGCCGCGCAGTGCGTGCAGTCGCGCGGACGCCTCTGCAACAGATCCGATCACACCGACCTGCCCGACCGTGGCGATGCGGTCGACGAACGGTGCGAGCAGTTCGATGAATGTGTCGGCGTACTCGACGAGTTCGAGGTCCGCGATCACCCTGGCGATCAGTGTGCGATGTCCGAGCGTGGTCCACGTGAACGGTCCACGCCGAGGCTCCCATCGGCCGATTTCCCTGGCCGCGCTCTCCGCGTCGCCTTGCGCCGCGGATATCGCGATTCGCCACAAACCCGGTTCCACGAAACCGGGTTCCGCGTCGGCAAGCATGCCGTGCTCCCATTCGAGGGTGTTCGCCGCGAGATCGTCACTGCCCGCGACGTACAGTTCGGTCTGCAGGTGGAACTGTCTCGCCGTCTCGTACTGTCTGCGGGTTTCGTCGAAGTCGCCGTGCCACGACGCGAGAGTTGCTTCCATCCACCGCAACTGGACACGCACCACCGGCAGACGCAACAGGTCGCACCCGACGATCCCCTGCCGCACGTGCCGAGCGGCAGAGTCGACGTCGGCAAGGTTCATCCTGGCCATACTGGCCGCGGCGTGTGCGATGACGTCGTCGAATCGCGATTGCCGGTGCCTCAGCGCGAACAGTTCGTCGATCAGCTGTACCGACTCGTGGCTGTGTGTCGCGACCCCGGAGTAGAGCAGGATTCGCCCCAGCAGCGCATCGGCGATGATGTCCGGATCGCCCGTCGCGCGGGCGATGCCGAGCGCCCGCATGCTGAGGCCGTCGGGAACGGCCGAGTCCGGGTGGTAGCAACTTCCGACCGCCAGCGTCGCGAGTACCCGGACGTGGGCGGCAGAATCGTCCGCAACGAAAGGTTCGAGCCCGGACAATCTTTCGAGCACCGGTCCCGGGTTCTTTCCGTAGGACATCCACGGCCACGCTCCGGCCGACCGCATCAACGCGGCCGCAAGCCGTCCGGCGGTGGTGGTGCGGCCGTCACGGACGGCGGCGAGCAAACCGGCATCGACGACATCGAGGACCGTCTGACCGCGTCCTGCGCGTGCGAGCGCCTCGACCCGGGCCACCAGCAGATCGTCCCGCGCGCCGGGCCGCTGATCGGCGGGCGGCAGCAGATCGAAAGCCTGCACTGCGGCTTCCCACCACTGCGCTGCGGTCTCCGAGTTCCACCGCTCGGTCGCTTCCCGCGCGGCATCGGTGCACGCGTCGAGCACGACTCGGGGGTCGGACACCGAGAGTGCGGCCATCAGGTGCTGCGCGCGCCGGGTGGAGCGGTCCGGGTCAGCGGAACCCGCAAGTGCGTCGGCGACCTGGGCATGGATACGTTGACGACGCAATTCGGGGATCTCCGCGAGCACCTCGTCCCGGAGAAGTCCGTGCGCGAAGGCGTATCCGCGAACACTCGGATCGGTGACGATGATGTGTTCGTCGGCCGCGTCGTCGAGATAGTCGGCGAGGACGTCGAGATCGAGTTTTGTTGCGGCCGAAAGAATATCGATCTCGATTGTGTCTCCGATGACGGCCGCCACCCGAAGGAGCTGCAACACGGCGGGTTCCACCGTGGTCAGGCGTCGGCCGAGGACCGCGCGGACCGCCATCGGAATCTCCCCTGCCAGGCGTTCGTCACGGGGCAGGCGAGCGTATTCGGAGACGAACAGCGGATTGCCGCCGGTACGCTCGGCGAGCAGCCGGGCCTCGGTGGGCGCGAGTTCCTCACCGCACACGTACCGAGCCAGTGCCGCGACCTCCGCCTCGACGAGGGCAGGCACGACGATGTGCCTGCTGCCCTCACGGTGCAGCACCGTATCGACGAACTTCGCTACTCCGGAGCGGACTTCCGAATCGCGGAGGGTCAACACGAACCAGGCGCGTTCGCGATGCAGCGCACCGGTCAGATACCGCAAGCACCGGAGGGACGTCGGTTCGGCCCATTGGACGTCGTCGATGACGACGGTCAGCGGACCCCGTTCCACCGCGCACGCCTCGATCGCCCGCAGGACACGTTCGTACACCGCGAAACGCGCTTCGTCCGGTTCCACCCCGGTCGGCGGAATCAACGCTGCGTCGGCGTCGACCCCGAGTTCCCGCAGCATTCTGCGGATCGGCCACCATGCCGGTGCGCCGTCGTCCTCGAGGCAACGCGCCCACACGGTCATGCCACCCGCTGCGACCGTCCGCGCGTCGCATTCCTCCGCCAGACGTGACTTCCCGATACCCGCGGGCCCGGTCAGCACGAGCCAGCGCGCCGAGCCCGCGCGCACCTCGTCGAGCATGCCGTCGATCACGTCGGATTCGGCCGCGCGGCCGACGAAGGCCCTCCCGGTCTCGCCTGGCGCGTCCGGATCCGGTGTCGGCACCGGCGCCGGCGCCGGAACCTCATGCGCGCCCGTCCATCCCGGTGTCCTCGGCCATGCGGCCAGGCCGGGCTCGTGCCGTAGGATCGCGCCCTGCAGGTCGATCAGCTCGGCGCCCGGCCGCAGCCCGAGCTCGGCATCGAGGCGGCCGACGTGCACCGTGAACTGGTCCAATGCTTCCGGCGACCGACCCGCCCTGTGCAGCGCGAGCATCCGCAACCAGCATGTTCGATCCCGGAGCGGGAACTCGCCGTACAAGCGGGTGGCCTCGACCAGCGCCGGGGCGAGCCTGCCCAGCGCGAGCAACGTCGTGATCAGGGTTTCACGACATTCCGTACGCACTTCCTCGTATCCGACCGACGCCACCTGGACCCACGGCTCGTCACGCAGGTCCTCGAGCAGCGAGCCCCGGACGGTCGCGAGGGCCCGGTCTGCGACCTCGAGCGCACGTTCCCATTCGCCGGCGTCGGCGTGGCGTCGTGCCGTTTCGGCGTCGTCGAGGAACACCGTCAGATCCACCTCGTCGCGGGTGATGTCGAGGATGTACCCGGGTGGCTGACGCACGATCGGGGAGGTCGCCCCCGACTCGGTACGCAGCACCCGCCGCAGGTTGGAGATGTACGCCTGCAGACTCGACACGGCGCTGGCCGGTGCCTCCCGCGACCACAAAGCGTCGATGATCCGGTCCGTGGACACGACCCGTCCACGGTTCAGCAACAGGACGGCAAGCACGGCCCGCTGCTTACGCGGCCCCAGATCGACCAGGTCCGTTCCGGTTTCAGGGCCAGGAGTCCGGGCAACCTCCAGCGGCCCGAGCAGGCGGTAGATCATGCATGGCTCCTCGACCGGAAGGCACCGAACGATAGAAGTGTAGGGAACGGGAGTCCGCGCACGCGCGCGGTGTCAGGCGTTCACACTCGCCGCCTCACGGTGCTCGCCGTCCGGTGCCGTCCGGGGCGCACGCAGGGTAGCCGCGCAGACGAGCGCTCCGAGCGCCGCGATCGCGGCGGCGACGAGCAGCGCGTGATGCAAACCGGTGACGAAGTCCTGGGGTGATCCACCCGGCAGCAGCGACTGTGCGGGCAGGAGTGCTCCGAGTCCCGCGACTCCCACTGCGATACCGGTTTGCCGGAAGGCGTCGTTGATGCCCGCCGCGAGTCCTGAATGATCGGAGGTGCTCTCGCCGAGGACCAGCCCACTCATCACCGGATTGAACACGCCCGCTCCGACACACGCGATGAGAAGTCCGGGCAGGATCGTGTACCGGGAACCGTCGACGTCGACGGCGGTCATCATGACCAGACCGACTGCGACCAGGACGAGCGACATCCCCAGTGAGGCGGCTACCGGGACGCGCCGGTCGAGTTTCGCGGTCGCTCCGGCAACGACGAACATCGCGACGGTCGCGGGGATGTAGACCAGCCCGGCTTCGACAGGCGACAGGTGCAACACGTTCTGCAGGTAGATGGTGGTGTAGACGAATACCGCGAAGAGCGACGCGGAGATCGCGAACGCCGCGATCTGTGCGCCCGCGAACGCACGGTTCGCGAGCAGATGGGGCGGCAGCATCGGTTCGTCTGTGCGCGTTTCGTGCCGGACGAACCAGGTCATCGCGACGACGGCGACAACCGCCGAGCCGACGGTCAGCGGGTCCAGCCAGCCTTTCTCGTTGCCGTGCAGCAATCCGAAGACCAAGGCCGCGAGGCCCATCGCGGCGAGGATCTGGCCGGGTACGTCGGCTCCACGCGGTCGCGGGTCCCGTGATTCCGGTACCCACCGCACGGTCAGTGCGAGCGTGACGAGGCCGATCGGCAGGTTGACGAGGAAAATGGCACGCCAGTTCAGGAATTCGGTGAGCAGACCGCCGATCAGCGGGCCGACCGCGAACGCCCCGCCGATGGTGGCGCCGTACGCGGCCAACGCTGTCGCACGCGCAGGACCTTGCTCGAAGACATCCGCGAGCAGCGCGAGTGAACACGCGAAGAGGATGGCCCCGCCGATGCCCTGTGCCGCCCGGGCGACGTCGAGTATCCAGATGGTCGGGGCCAGCGCACACAGCAGGGACGCGACGGTGAACCATACGAGGCCGACGAGGAACACATGGCGACGGCCGCGTCGATCCGCCCACGAACCGGCTCCGAGCACGACGGTGGCGAGCGCGAGGGTGTACGCGTCGATCACCCATTGCAGTGCACTCACGCCGGTGTTCAGGTCGATGGCGATCGACGGCAACGCGGTATTGACGACGGCGATGTCGAGCATGAGCATGGCGGTGGTTACGCACACCACCGCGAGGGTGGCTCGTTTCGTCGCGGTGCTTTTCGGGACGGTCGGTGGGGCCTCGTGGCTTGTGGAGGTGTTGGTCACCTCGAGCACGTTGCTCCCCCACGCTTGGACCGGACCGGGTCGAACACTTGGATGGCCGGCCTCGAGTGTGCACTTATGGTCGCGACACGCCGGGCGGTTCGACCATATGTGCACACTCGCACGGCCTCTACGGCCGCTGCAGGGTCACCGTCAGCAGAGCCAGCACCCGGTCGTCGTCACCGGCGTCGACCAGTCGGATGTCGATCACACTGTGGTCGGGGGCGTCTCGCACGACAGTTCCGTGCGAGCGTGCCGGCCCGGTGCGTACCTGGGACAGGTAACGGACGAGGATGTCGGTGGCAACGAGCCCCGGACGCATTGCATGCGCGGCGGCTTCGGCGAGCAATGCCTGCGCACCGCCCTGGATGGTACCGATCTGATTGACGACGAACAGGGACCGGTCGAGTTCGA
>NZ_JBAQXC010000030.1:0-10497 GCF_049299235.1 Rhodococcus sp. (in: high G+C Gram-positive bacteria)
AAACCCGCACGGGCCGGATGGTCGCCTACCCTGGTCTTCCGTGACTGCTGCATCAGCGCCCCAGCCCTCCACCGGTGACTACGACCTGATCGTCGTCGGATCCGGATTTTTCGGACTGACGATTGCCGAGCGCGCCGCAACGCAGCTCGGGAAGCGTGTACTGGTCGTCGAACGACGACACCACCTGGGCGGAAACGCCTACTCCGAACCCGAGCCGGAAACCGGCATCGAGGTCCACAAGTACGGTGCCCACCTGTTCCACACGTCGAACAAGCGGGTGTGGGACTACGTGAATCTGTTCACCGACTTCACCGGCTACCAGCACCGCGTCTTCGCGATGCACAACGGCCAGGCCTACCAGTTCCCGATGGGCCTGGGCCTGGTCTCGCAGTTCTTCGGCAAGTACTTCACGCCCGACGAGGCCCGCGCCCTGATCAAGGAGCAGTCGGCCGAGATCGAGTCGTCGGACGCGAAGAACCTCGAGGAGAAGGCGATTTCGCTGATCGGCCGCCCGCTCTACGAGGCGTTCGTGCGTGACTACACCGCCAAGCAGTGGCAGACCGATCCGACGGAACTGCCCGCCGGCAACATCACCCGGCTGCCGGTCCGGTACACGTTCGACAACCGCTACTTCAACGACACCTACGAGGGTCTTCCCGTCGACGGCTATACCGCGTGGCTCGAGAACATGGCGAAGGACCATCGGATCGAGGTACGCCTGGATTCCGACTGGTTCGAGGTGCGCGACGAGATCCGCGCCGCCAGCCCCGACGCACCCGTCGTCTACACCGGCCCGCTCGACCGGTACTTCGACTACGCCGACGGCAAGCTCGGCTGGCGCACCCTCGACTTCGAGACCGAGGTGCTGCCCACCGGCGACTTCCAGGGCACCCCGGTCATGAACTACAACGACGCGGACGTCCCCTACACCCGTATCCACGAGTTCCGGCACTTCCACCCGGAGCGCGACACGTATCCGGCGGACAAGACGGTGATCATGCGCGAGTTCTCGCGTGCCGCCGGCGACGACGACGAGCCGTACTATCCGATCAACACGCCGGAGGATCGCGAGAAGCTCACCGCCTACCGCGATCGCGCCAAGCAGGAAGCCGCGGAGAACCACGTGCTGTTCGGTGGCCGCCTCGGCACCTACCAGTATCTGGACATGCACATGGCGATCGCGAGCGCGCTGAGCATGTTCGACAACACCCTCGTACCGTTCTTCGAGTCGGGCGTTCCGGTTTCGGGGGACGCGTCGTGAGCGTCGGCGAACTCGATCTCGAGGAGAAGACCGTGAGCCCGGACAGCACCGCGGTGCCGCGACTCGGCAAGTCGCTGTTGCAGCGGATCATCCTGCCGCGACCCGGTGAACCGCTCGACGTGCGCACCCTCTACCTGGAGGAATCGCCGACGAACGCGCGGCGCGCGCACGCGCAGAGCCGCACGACGCTGAGCGTCGGCGCGGAGTCCGAGGTGTCGCTGTGCACCTACTTCAACGCGTTTCCCGCGAGCTACTGGCGACGCTGGAGCACGCTCGATTCCGTCGTGCTGCGCCTCGAGTTGTCCGGGCACGGACGCGTCGACGTGTACCGCAGCAAGGCCGACTCGAGCCGCATCCACGTGCAGGGACGCGAATTCACCGGCACCGACGGCGCGGTGACCGTCGTCGAACTCGACACCGACCTCGGCCCGTTCGAGGACGGCGGCTGGATCTGGTTCGACATCACCACCGACACCGACGTCACCCTCGTCGCCGCCGGTTGGTACGCGCCGGTCGAGGCGCCCGGGAAGGCATCCGTCGCGGTCGGCATCCCGACGTTCAACCGGCCCGCCGACTGCGTGAAGGCGCTGCAGGCGCTGGCGTCGGACCCGCTGGTCATGGACGTCGTCGACGCCGTGATCATCCCCGATCAGGGCACCCGCAAGGTGCGCGACCAGGACGGCTTCGCCGCGGCCGCCGCGCCCTTCGGTGACCGGCTGGTCATCCACGATCAGGCTAATTTGGGCGGCTCCGGCGGGTACAGCCGGATCATGTACGAAGCACTCGCCACGACCGACGCGCCATACATCCTGTTCATGGACGACGACATCGAGATCGAACCGGACTCGGTGCTCCGCGCGCTGGCGCTGTCGCGGTTCGCGAAGTCCCCGATGCTCGTCGGCGGCCAGATGCTCAACCTGCAGGAACGCAGCCACCTGCACACCATGGGTGAGGTCGTGAACCGCGCGAACTTCATGTGGTCGGCCGCCCCGAACGTCGAATACGATCACGACTTCTCCACCAAGCCGCTGCGCGACCGGGAGAACTCGAAGCTGCTGCACCGGCGTATCGACGTCGACTTCAACGGCTGGTGGATGTGCATGATCCCGCGGGTCGTCGCGGAGCAGATCGGTCAGCCGCTGCCACTGTTCATCAAGTGGGACGACGCCGAGTACGGGCTGCGGGCCCGCGCCGCCGGTTACCCGACGGTGACGATGCCCGGTGCCGCGATCTGGCACATGGCGTGGTCCGACAAGGACGACGCGATCGACTGGCAGGCCTACTTCCACCTGCGGAACCGGCTCGTGGTCGCGGCGCTGCACATGCCCGGCGACGGCCGCGGTCTGGTCCTCGACACCGTCAAGGCGACGATCAAGCACCTCGTGTGCCTCGAGTATTCGACCGTCGCGATCCAGAACAAGGCCATCGAAGACTTCCTCGCCGGGCCCGACGGCCTGTTCGACCTGCTTCCGAAGGCCCTCGGTCAGGTGCATGCGCTGCGCAAGAACTTCCCCGACGCGGTGGCGCTGCCGTCGTCGACGGAGCTGCCGCTGCCGTCGGGTGCCGACGTCGGTGCCGTCGGCCAGCCGCGCGGACCACTCGGGAAGCTCTCGCGGCTCGCGAAGGGTGTGGTGCACAACCTGCGCCCGGCCGTCGACGCCCACCACGAGCAGCCGCAGCTGAATGTGCCGACGATCGATGCCCGCTGGTTCCTGCTCTCGCAGGTCGACGGTGTGACGGTCACCACCGCGGACGGGCGCGGCGTCGTCTACCGTAAGCGCGACCGCGCGCAGGCCGGGGCATTGCTGTCCGAAGCGCTGCGCCTACGGCGTGAACTGGCACGACGGTTCCCGGAGCTGAAGAAGCAGTACCAGGATGCGGTTCCTGCCCTGACGAGCAAGGAGGAGTGGGAACGTGTCTTCGCTGTCGAGCAGTGACGGAGCCGCTGCCTGGAAGACCACCGATGCCGAGATCCAGATTCTGCAGGCCGTGCAGGCCACGGTCGGTACCCGGCCGCAGGCGATCGCGATCGCCCGTGGCATGTCGCACTTCGGTGAGCACGCTCTGGGCTGGGTCGCGATCGGTGGCATCGGCGCGCTCGTCGATCGCCGTCGTCGCCGTCAGTGGGCGGGCGTCGCGGTCGGCGCGGTCGGGGCACATGCCGCGTCGATCGTGATCAAACGCATCGTGCGACGGCCGCGACCCGACGATCCGACGGTCGCCGTGAACGTGTCGACGCCGAGCCGGTTGAGCTTTCCGTCGTCGCATGCGACGTCGACGACCGCGGCCGCGGTCCTGCTCGGTCGGTTGACCGGGCTACCCTTGCCTGCGGTACTCGTCCCGCCGATGCTGCTGTCGCGACTGGTCCTCGGTGTGCACTACCCGACGGATGTCCTGGCCGGCGCAGCGCTCGGGGCGGCCTCGGCCGCCGCGGTCGCGCGGGCAGAAAAGAAGTTTGGAGAACGATGAGCGAGGAACCGGCAACCGTCACCGGGCCGCCACAGAGTCTGCCCGCGGGCATCATCAAGGCTGTCCGGCCACGCCAGTGGGTCAAAAACGTGCTGGTGCTGGCGGCACCGCTCGCTGCGGGTTCGGCCACCGAGCTGGACGTTCTCGGGCCCGTCGCCCTGGCGTTCGTCGTGTTCTGCATGGCGGCCTCGGGCATCTATCTGGTCAACGACGCGATGGACGTCGACGCCGACCGCGCGCACCCGACGAAACGGTTCCGGCCGATCGCCGCGGGCGTCGTCCCGATCAACCTGGCGTTCGGTCTCGCCGCGGTGCTGCTGATCGCCGCGATCGGCCTGTCGTTCCTCGCGAACTGGCAGCTCGCGGTCGTGATGGCGGTGTACATCGGCATCCAGCTCGCATACTGCTTCGGGCTCAAACATCAGGCCGTTCTCGACATCTGCATCGTCTCGTCCGGCTTCCTCATCCGCGCGATCGCCGGTGGTGTCGCCGCGGGCATCCCGTTGTCCCAGTGGTTCCTGCTGATCATGGCGTTCGGTTCGCTGTTCATGGCCGCAGGCAAGCGGTATGCGGAGTTGCGCCTGGCCAACAAGACGGGTGCGAAGATCCGCAAGTCGCTCGAGTACTACACCGAGACCTACCTGCGGTTCGTGTGGACCCTGTCGGCGACCGCGGTCGTCATCTGTTACGGCCTGTGGGCGTTCGAGCGCGACATGCTGGCCGAATCGAACTGGTTCGCCATCTCGATGATCCCGTTCGTCGTCGCGATCCTGCGGTACGCCGTCGACGTCGACGGCGGCGAGGCCGGTGAACCCGAGGAGATCGCGCTCGGCGACCGGATTCTGCAGTTGCTCGCGATCGTCTGGATCGTGGTGGTCGGCGGTGCTGTCTACCTCTTCTGACGTCGCTGCGGACGTCGACTCGTCGGCGCGGCAGGGCGGACCGGCCCACCGCGTCCCCGGACGGACCGGGTTGTCCCGAGGTGTGTTCGCCGCGGGTGTCGTCGTCACCGGCGTGCTCATGTTCTGGGGTGCGTGGGAGCGGCGCTGGATCGCCGACGACGGCCTCATCGTGTTGCGCACGGTCCGGAACCTGCTGGCAGGCAACGGTCCGGTGTTCAACATCGGGGAACGCGTGGAGGCCAATACGTCCACGTTGTGGACATACCTGGTCTACGGGTTCGGCTGGGTGACGGGGGCGCGCCTCGAGTATGTGGTGCTCGGGTTGGCGCTGGTGCTGTCGACCGCGGCGGTGGTCGTCGCGATGGTCGGCACCGCCCGGCTCTACCGGTGGCGGCTCCGTGGCGCCGGCGGCACCCTCCTGCTGCTTCCGGCGGGCATGGTGGTGTACATCGCGGTTCCACCTGCCCGTGATTTCGCGACGTCCGGGCTCGAGAGCTGCCTGGTGATCTTCTGGATCGCACTGCTGTGGCTACTCATGATGCGGTGGGCCACGACCCCGGTCCCGAGCACCGTCGCGGTGCTCGGGACGGCATTCGCAGCCGGACTCGGACCGCTGGTCCGGCCGGAACTGGCGATCCTGGCGGCTGTCGCCCTGGCGATGCTGTTCTTCGCGGCAGACCAGACGTGGCGTGTGCGGGCGGTGATGGTCGCGGTCGCGGGCGCGGTTCCGGTCGGGTACCAGATCTGGCGGATGGGCTACTACGGACTGCCCTATCCGAACACCGCGGTGTCGAAGGATGCGGGCGGCGCCAAATGGGCACAGGGCTTCGAATACCTGGGCAACCTGGTCGGCCCGTACCTGTTGTGGTTGCCGTTGCTTCTGCTGCTGATCGTCGCGGTCGTGATGATCGCGACCAGCCGTGCAGGCAGCGAACCCGTCGCCGATCGGGTGCGCGAGATCGCATCCACCGATGCGCGGACCCTGCTCGCCCGTGGTCAGCGGGCGCTGCGCACGCCGACCGCGGTCGTGCTGTTCATGCTCGGCAGTGGTGTGTTGCTCGCGTTGTACTCCTTGCGTGTCGGCGGCGATTTCATGCACGGGCGGGTGCTGCTGCCGCCGTTGTTCTGCCTGCTCGTTCCCGTCGCGGTGGTGCCGGTGCGGTTGCCGGAGCGCGGTGAGCCACGTCGTGCCACCACGGTCGCCGGCGCGGTCGGCGGGCTGTGGCTCGTCACCGTCGTATGGTCGGCGTTCGCGGCCGGCACCACGGGGATGACCGAAGGTGCGGTCGTCGGGCGATCCGGCATTGTCGACGAGCGTGCGTTCTATGCACTGAACACCGGTCACGCGCATCCGATCCGTGCCGAGGACTACCTGGACTATCCGCGGATGCGGGCGATGGTCGAAGCGATCGACCGGACACCGAGCGGTGGATTGTTGCTGCCGACCTCCTCGTTCGACACGTGGGATGTGGTACCGCCGCCCGAACCGATCCCGCCGGGTGGGGCCGGGCACACGGTGTACTTCCTCAATCTGGGCATGACCAGTATGAACGTTCCGCTCGACGTGCGGGTGATCGATCAGATGGGGTTGGCGTATCCGCTCGCCGCGCACACCGAACGCCTCGAGGACGGGCGGATCGGCCACGACAAGATCCTGTACCCGGACTGGGTGGTCGCCGAATCGGGGATGGTGAACCTGCATCCGTGGCTGCCCGGCTACCTCGACGAGGACTGGGTGGCACAGGCCGAAGTGGCGCTGACGTGTCCGCAGACGCAGGAAGTGCTCGATTCGTCGCGGGCGGAGCTGACCTGGCCGCTGTTCAAACGGAATCTGCGCAATGCGTTCGACTACGCCACATACCGTTTCGATCGGGTGCCCAAATACGAGATCGAGCGGTGCAGGTTGGAACTGCCCCCGCCGCGGGAGTGATGTCGCGGCACGGGCCGACGGTGTGTGATCCGTCACCGTCGCCGCCGTGTCGGCGGCACCGTTTCACGGGTGAAATCGGGGGTCGAATCGAGGTGTCCGACTTGGGTTTCGGGCCGGATCTCGTTAGGATCACGCCGTGTAACGACTCGGTAACGGTCGGAGGGCGTGGCGGGGGTCGCGCGTCGGCTTTCATCCCGTGACCAGCGGGACGGAGGGTTTGTCAGAGGCCTTGAAGTCATTTACAGTCTTGACCGCAGTGTGACTTGTGGCGCCGCTCCGCGGATCGCCACCGCCGAAATCCGACGGGGAACGCGTACGCGTGCGCCGAAGATCGAGAAAGTGAGCATTGTTCATGCGTCTAGTCCCGAGGATGTCGAAGCGCATCCGCAGCCGGGTGCTCGGCACCGCCGCTGCAGCGCTCGTGCTGCCGGTCGCGGCCGGTGTGGTCGGAACCACCGCCGCGGTGGCCGCCCCCGCGCAGTCGGCCCCGATCGCGCACAGCGCGCCGGCCGGCGGCTGGGAAGAGGTCTTCGTCGACTCCGATATGGGCCCGATCAAGGTGCAGATCCAGTGGGCGTCGCGTGGTGGCGATGCCGCGCTGTACCTGCTCGACGGTCTGCGTGCCCGGGATGATGCGAACGCGTGGTCGTTCGAGACGAACGCGCTCACCCAGTTCGCCAACGACAACGTCTCGCTCATCATGCCGGTCGGCGGTGAGTCGAGCTTCTACACCGACTGGTACTCGCCCAGCAATCTCAACGGGCAGGACATCACCTACAAGTGGGAGACCTTCCTCACGGAGCAGCTCCCCGAGTACCTCGCCACCCGCGGCGTGTCGACCAGCAACAACGGCATCCTCGGTCTGTCGATGGGCGGTTCCGCCGCGCTGACGCTGGCCGCGTACCACCGCGACCAGTTCAAGTTCGCTTCGTCGCTGTCCGGCTACCTCAACCTGTCCGCACCGGGCATGCGTGAGGCGATTCGCGTTGCCATGCTCGACGCCGGCCGCTACAACGTCGACGCGATGTGGGGCCCGCCGTGGAGCCCGGCCTGGCTGCGCAACGACCCGTTTGTGTTCGCCCCGAAGCTCGAGGGCCTGTCGCTGTACATCTCGGCGGCCAGCGGCCTGCCCGGACAGTACGACGCCCCCAAGGGCCTGACCGGCTTCTACAACACCGCCAACGCGATGGGCCTCGAGGCTCTCTCGCTCGTGCAGACGCGCGCGTTCCAGGTCAAGCTGGCTTCGCTCGGCATCGACGCGTCGTACAACTTCCCGGCGCGCGGCACCCACGCGTGGAAGTACTGGGAGGACGAGCTGTGGAAGGCTCGTCCGCAGATCCTGGACGCACTCAACGCGCACTGACCCTGCTGACCGCGCACTGAGTCGTCCGCCGAGAAACGCTGTCGGCGCACACTGCTGGTCCACATGCCGTCCGATCACCCTGCAACGGGAGATCGGACGGCATGTCCCGTTGTGAACAATTTTCTCACCTGTCACAGCGCGTCACCTCCGATCCGGGGCCGTCTCCGTGTACAAACAAGTTTCGGATGCGCAGCGCACACGCCTTCGGATGTGGACTCGCTGCCCGCGAACGGTCCCGCAACGCAGGAAGCGAGCGATGCAGATGCGAACAGCACACGGCGGTCCACGATTGAGGCGGCGCGTCCTGGGTGGCCTCGCTGCGGTACTGGTCGCGCCGATGGCGGCGGGACTGACCACGGTTGCGGTCGCGTCCGCAGCGCCTGCACGAACAGAGCCCGCCCGCACGGAACCTGCCCGGACCGGCCCGGTCGTGACGCAGGCTCCGGCGTCGGGCATCACGGTCTCTCGGGTCGACTGGCTCACCGATCGCCGGGTCGCGTTGTGGATCGATTCTCCGTCGATGGGAACGCCGATCCAGGTCCAGTTGCTGCTTCCTCGCGACTGGAACATCCGGCCCGATACGCGGTTCCCCGTCGTCTACATGCTCGACGGCATGCGCGCACAGGACGACGAGAACGGCTGGACGATCAACACCGACATCGAATCGTTCTTCGCGGACAAGAACGTTCTCGGGGTGCTACCCGTCGGCGGCCAGTCCAGCTTCTACTCGGACTGGGTCGATCAGAACAACGGGCAGAACTACAAGTGGGAAACGTTCCTGACGAAGGAGCTGCCGCACGTCCTCGAGGGCGAGTGGCGGGCCACGACCACTCGCGGTGTCGTCGGCCTGTCCATGGGCGGTACCGCCGCGATGTTCCTGCCCGCCCGCAATCCCGGGTTCTTCCAGTTCGCGGCGTCGCTGTCGGGCATTCTCACCACCACGACGCTGGGTATGCCGGAGGCCCTGCGCTACGCGATGCAGGATGCGGGCGGCTTCGACGTGGACGCCATGTGGGGGCCGCCGGGCAGCGCGGGCTGGGAGTCGCACGATCCGTATCTGCTCGCGGAGAAGCTGCGCGGTGTGAGCCTCTACGTCTCCAGCGGTAGCGGCAGCACCGGTCCGTACGACCAGCCTTCGGGTGTCCCCGGCGTGAGCACCAACTATGCCGGCATGGGCCTCGAGATCCTTTCCAGGCTCACGTCGCAGGCGTTCGCTACCAAGATCAACAAGCTCGGTATTCCGGCGCAGGTCGTCTACCGCCCGTCGGGCACCCACTCGTGGCCGTACTGGCAGTTCGAACTGCACCAGTTGTGGCCGCAACTCGCGAACACGCTCGGTGTGCCGGTGGACAAGCCGCCCTGCGCGGCGGCCGGGTCGATCGGGGACGTCGCCGCGGCGAACGCGTGGCTGGGCGACTGTGTCACCGCCGAGTACCCGGTCGCCGGTGGCCAGGCGCAAGATTTCCGGTTCGGCCGGGTCTTCGCGTCCGGCGCGGGCACGTTCCCGGTCGCCGGTGCCATCGGCGGCGCCTATCAGGGCAGTGGTGGTCCCGCCGGACCGCTCGGATTCCCGAAAACCGGGGAGGGCGGCACCCCCGACGGCCGCGGCCGGTTCACCCACTTCCAGCACGGCTCGGTCTACTGGACCCCACAGACCGGAGCGCATGCGGTCCGCGGCGCGATCCTCGACGAGTGGGCACGGCAGGGCTGGGAGAGCGGTCCCCTCGGCTACCCGGTGCTCGACGAGGTCGCCACACCGAACAAGCCGGGTGTCGTCCAAGGCTTCGAGATCGGTGCGATGTACTGGAGCGAACCCACCGGCGCCCACGCCGTGCAGGGCATGATTCTGGGCAAGTACGGCGAGTTGGGCTACGAGAACGGCGTCCTCGGATTCCCGAAGACCAGTGAGATTCCCGTCAAGGACGGCGGACGTTTCAACGAATTCGAGAACGGAAACATCTATTGGAGTCCGCTGACCGGCGCCTGGCCGGTGCACAACGGTCCGATCTTCGACGCATGGAAGGACGCCGGCTACGAGAGCGGGCGACTGGGTTTCCCGGTCAGTGACGAGTTCCCGATCGAAGGCGGGATCCAGCAGAATTTCCAGGGCGGGTTCGTCACCAGGGTCGGTGACGTCGTCGCCGTGTCCCCCTAGGACTGCCCTCGACCGACACGAGCGTCGGCGCCTATCGTCTGGCGGTGACCGGGAGCCACTGCTCCGGTCACCGCCTTCGGCGCTCTCTGTAGCCTGGTGCGGTGCCGGCGCTACGCCCTGCCGGTTCACTACTGCTCGCTGACCAGACTGTTCGCTCACGACACCGGATGAGGACACCACTACATGCCTGCACGGACCCGTTCGCGCTCGACCCGCGTGGTCGGCGCCTGCGCCGCCGCACTGACTGCCGCTGCTCTGCTCGGAGCCTGCGGAAGCGACGATTCCACTGCGACGAGCACTCCATCGGCCTCGACGTCCACGGCAGCCGCGTCCACCTCGGCGTCCGCGACGTCGGCCGCCGAGAACTCGGGCGCCGAGAACCCGGCCGAGTCCACCGAAGCCGACGCACCCGTGACG
>NZ_JBAQXC010000031.1:0-3978 GCF_049299235.1 Rhodococcus sp. (in: high G+C Gram-positive bacteria)
GTTCGGGTCCAGGTGGTCGAGGCCTGTGGGGTCTGCGCTGGTGCGCTTGATCGTTTGCATGTGTATCACCTCAGGTAGTCGTAGAACTTCGCACGAAGGCGGTCTGCGTGGATGATCCGGTTCGGCTCGCCGGCGGGCACGGCGACCAGTTCGAGAAGTCGCCCTGCCGTATCGGTGCCGATGATGAGGAGCCGTTCCTCGCCGTCGTACTCGTATTCGACGTAGCGGATCGCGTTCTCGAGCGCGTGGGTGATGTCGTTATCGCTGATCTTGTGTTTACGCGCTGAGTCGGTGATCCACACTTGTCAAGTTTACCTTTACGCTCATGCTTGTCAAGAATACCTTTACAGTCGTGCCGTCGGTGAACCCGGTCCCGACCCGCCCGATGTGCACAAGTGTCGTCGTAAACCCAGGGGAGTTGCATCCAATGCAAGGGCTGGGAGGTTCGCGTACCGCGAATCTACCCGGATCGCGGGATCGGGTGGCGACGATTTAGCCCTGGTGAGAGCGTGATTCACGCTGTACATTGCATCTGTTGCACGATTGCTGCGTTGGATGGGAGCAGGTGTTGGCGGATCGGTATCGCGATCAGCTTTATCCAGCTGTCGTCGTGATGCCGTTCGTAGAAGTCGGGGAATTGTGTCCGTACTTTCGAAAGATACTCGCCAGCGACCTGCACCCGCATGAGTGTTCCATCCCACAGCAGGGAGTTAGATACAAATTCCTCGACCGAGCCGGGACGAGTCCCTTGAATCTTCACCAGAGACTCGATCGCAGCAGCGAGAAACGGCGCCGGGGTCTTCGACATAAAGGAAAGGATAGCGCGTTCCCGCGCCACCTCCGCGTCAAGCCACTTTCACCAAGTCGGGTTTGATGTAAGGCTCGAAATGCTTGTTCAGTTTGGTGACGACGTCGGCGCCACCCGGCAGTAATTGGTTCAGCTCTTCTTGCAGGTACAGAAACTCCCACGGATCTGCATCAGCACCGAATACCATGAGCAGATCGAGGTCACTGTCGGGACGTGCCGTTCCCCTCGCATAGCTCCCGAAAACGTAGGCTTCCACAACCCCATGCCGGCGCAGAATCTCGCGCAGCTCCCCCAACGGTATCGGGAGTGCGAGTGTGCTGACCACCTGCGCCATACCGCGATTATAGTTCAGCAGCCGCGGGCGCACCTCCGACGACGTAAGCCCCGGACCGAACCCTCCCGTGCCGTGCCGGTGGCATCGATATCAATGCACCCATTCAACGAAGATCGACACCCAGGCACTCGGCAGACTCGCTGTAGTGCGCATCCAAGCGCGAACTCACGGCGCGGAAAATGCCCCGCCGGTCCGCACCGTCAACCCCGCGCCACAGTCGAGTCGGTCGCCGCCACACACCGCCACCGGCCCGCATCACGATCGATGGTGCCGGCGCGAGCCACAAGGCGCATCGGAGCACCCCGCCTCGCTCGGCGCCCACACGGCGCCCACCGTCGACTGATCCCGTCGACGCCTTGACGCCCTAGCCTGCAACATCCGCCACACGACGGTATGGCCTGTCGACCTGACAGGCGTTACCCGCCACGACGCACCGAACGCCGAGGGTGCCTGCCGCACCACATCCGCTGCGGCACGAACGTCTACCTGCACACCCACGAAGCCGACATCATCCCGTGACTACGCACCCACAGCCGCTACTCGGCGGCCCCCGCGAAATCACGCCAGTCCGGCTGTCCCCGACAGTCGAGACGACTGCAACGAAATCCTGTCGTAAAAGACACCGAAAGTGGACTTCGGACATGACAGAAATCACACGAGAAGGAACCCGATAAACGGAGCTGAACGCATCAGCACTGAACGTCGAGAATCCTCGATATTCCGGAGCGAACTTCCCGCCATCAGCGCCCCGCCTTCATCTCGGCAGGGCAACAAAAAGAAGCACTCGAATACGTTAATGTTGAACATCAGAAACGGACACGAATTGCGTGAACGCGGTTTCTGCCCGGCATGACTGCACCGTGAAGTTCGCACCATCCAAGCCCGAAACGAGGAAGGACCGTGCAGTATCGACTCACTCCCGACCAGTACGAAAACCTCGCCGGCCGACACGCGGCAACGAAGCCGAGATACGAAGGCCGTGCGCTGTTCGGCACACCATGCCTGGCCTACGCCGGAAGCCACCCCCGCACCTTCATCAGCGACCTCGCCGACACCCTCGCCGAACGCACCGGACAGGACCCACACGAACTCCGAAACGAGCTCGTCCGCTCACACCGGACAGATGTGCTGCTCTTCGAGCAGATCGTGTACTGGCCGGCAATCCAAGTCGATCCCTGACCAGACGACACCGAAACACCACAAAACCAGTGCTGCACAACAGAACCAAAACACACCACGAGGATGATCACCATCGACCACACCCCATACCCCGACCCGCACATCCCGGTGACCGACTACACCACGATCCAACCGGGCGACGTCATCCGCTACACCGCCCGACACCACCATCACGGACACCGAATCGACACGGACGACTACATCGTCACCGCCGTCGACACGACACCACGCGACCTCGGTGACGGCACGCCCCTGACCTTCCCCTGCCACCGACTACACGTACGAGCAGTGACACCACCCGACGAACACGCCGCATCCCGCACAATCAGCGACGCCCGACCCCACGCCACGACAACCCGAATCGTGGACACCACCGACACGATCGTGCGCGCAGACCGCCGCGCCGCCGCACACCTGGTCGACGCCGCCGCACACACACCGAACCGATGACCCACCCCCGCAGGTGACCTGCGGAACCACACGCCGCCCGAACAACACCCGGCGCGCGGCGGCCGGAACCGAGAAGATGAGAAGGAGAGTTCTGTGGAGATGACACTCGCCCCGATCGAGCACCCGGCGGGGGACCCGTACCGTGACCCGGCCGTTCACCGTGCCCGCGAACGGTTCTGGTGGCACCAAGCGATCGCCGACGAGCTGCGCCGCCTACGCCACGACTGCGTCGACCCGAAGACGGGGGAGGGCTATCCGGCGTTTCCCGTCACCGGGATCGCCGACAACATCCGCGACGGCATCCCCTGCGCGAATCCGCTCGACATCGCCGTGAGTTGCCGACAGATGATCGCCTGGGGCGAGCTGGTCAAGGCCGAACCGCTGTGGGACGTCGAACCCGACCTGTGGGTGGCCTTGGCGCCGTGACCGTCCACAACCACACAGTGCCGGTGGCCGGCCTCACCGACGAGCAGATCCACGCCGTCGACGACTATCTGGACCGCGCCGATCGCACCGGAGACGTCACTGTCGCATCGATCGTTCGGGCGATACCGGACCTCGAACAACGCATGGATGCCCTCGCGTGGCGCCGCGCCCACCGTCGCCAGCGCAGTGCGTGAGCGGCCGGGATCGGCAGGTGTATGCCGATGCCGGCCGCGGGCGCGGTGCGGGGCCGGTCCGTACGCCCCGACCGCGCGCCCCCGCCTGGTGCCGTGGGCGGACTCTCAATGACCGCGGAAAATGGCTTAGCGACAACAAGATAGAAACATGCGAGGGCGATTCCCATGAAGACGAACACGATGACGAACGTCGCGTACGCCGCTGCCGCCACCGGAACGCAGCAGTGACCGCGCACGCCGACGGCGCCGACCGGACCGTGATCTACGCGATCCACACCCCGGATGCAGGCGGTGCGCCGATGAACGAGACTGCCGCATGTGAGGTCCATCTGGCCGCATACTCCGACACCGGCACGGATCTGGCTGCCAACGCCGACGACCGGCCGCGACAGCTCGAATACACTGCTGTGCGTGACCCCGCCAACAACGACACAGTCTGCGCGCTGTGCGGGATCGGCTGAACGCGCATTCCGATGCGCCCCGCCGGGCGTCCAGCACACCACAGGGAGATGATGCGGACGTCCCAGATGCCCGCCCGCGGCGGTCTCCGCCGTCGGCCGCAGTAGGGCGCGGCGTCGGAGCGCGCG
>NZ_JBAQXC010000032.1:0-10602 GCF_049299235.1 Rhodococcus sp. (in: high G+C Gram-positive bacteria)
GGTTGGACCGGCCCGCGACCTCCGCGGTCGGTTTGATGATCACCGCGGCCGGGCACCGCTACGGCTGGCCGGTCGCCGAGGGTGGATCCGCTGCCATCACCCGCGCGCTCGCCGCGCAACTGGCCGAGCACGGCGGCAAGATCCACACCGGTGTGCGGGTACGTCGCGCCGCGGACATCCCGCCCGCGGACGTCGTGCTGCTCGACGTCGCGCCCGGTGGCGCCCTCGAGATTCTCGGTGATGCGGTGCCCTCGCGGATCGTCAAGTCCTACCGGAAGTTCCGGCACGCATCCGCGGCGTTCAAGGTCGACTTCGCGATCGAGGGATCGATCCCGTGGACCGACCCGGCGGTCGGCCGTGCCGGGACCGTGCACCTGGGCGGCGACTTCGACGAGATCGCCCGGGCGGAACAGGAGGTCGCGTGCGGGCGGATGCCGCAGCGGCCGTTCGTGCTGCTGGGACAGCAGTACGTCGCCGACCCGAGCCGTTCCCGCGACGGTATGAACCCGGTGTACGCGTACGCACACGTACCGGCCGGATATCCCGGTGACGCGACTGCCGCGGTGGTCGCGCAGATCGAGCGGTTCGCACCGGGCTTCCGTGAACGTGTCGTCGCGACGACGGTGGCGACGACGGCGGACCTGCACCGGGGCAACTCGAACCAGGTGGGTGGAGACATCATCGGCGGCGCGAACTCCGGTGTGCAGGTGGTGTTCCGGCCACGGATCTCCCTGGACCCCTACCGGATCGGAGTGCCCGGAGTGTTCCTGTGCTCGGCGTCGACCCCGCCCGGAGCGGGCGCGCACGGTATGTGCGGGTACAACGCCGCCGAATCCGCGCTGCGCTACCTGCGCTGACGCGTCGGTGTGCACTTGTGGCGGTCGGAGCCGCCACAAGTGCACACCGGACCGTCACCCGATCAGTCCGCCGGGCTTCCAGGCCACCGCCACCGACGGCCGCGGCTGGGCGGTGCCGCCGTCGGGCCAGTGCGACACGGGAGTGTCCCACGATGCGTCGTCCGTCTCCCCCGGATGCTGCACGCACACCACGACGCGGTTCTCCTGGATGATGGGACCGCAGGTCTCTCCACCGATCGGCACGGTGAGGAACTGCTTGGTTTCACCGCGGCGCGGTCCGTCGAGCACCACGGCGAACAGGCCGTCGTTGGACTTCAGGGCGTTGCCGTCGGTGCTGATCCACAGGTTGCCGTGCGGGTCGAATGCCAGGTTGTCTGGGCACGAAATCGGGCTGACCTGCGACTTGTCGAATCCGCCGAAGTAGGTGTCGGCCTCGTCGGGGTCACCGCAGACCAGCAGCAGATTCCACGTGAACGTGGTTCCGGCGTGATCGTCGTCGATCTCGAGAACCTGACCGTTCTTGTTGTTGTTCCGCGGGTTCGCCGCGTCGGCGGCAGGTTTGCCGTCCTCGCCGCGCTTGGAGTTGTTGGTCAGGGCAACGTAGACCTTGCCGGTCACCGGGTTCGGTTCGAAGTCTTCCGGCCGGTCCATCTTGGTGGCGCCGACCTTGTCGCCGGCGAGGCGGGTGAACACCGCGACCTCTTCGGCGGACATACCGTCGACCAGCGACTCGCCCTTGCCGTCTTCCATGGTGCGCAGCAACGGAATCCAGGTTCCGCTGCCGGTGAACGCGGAACCTTCGGGCAGGGTGCCGGTGCCGTCGATCGTGTCCGGGCTCTCGCCGGTGAGTTGCGCGACGTACAGGGTGCCCGCGTCGAGCAGTGTCATGTTGTGGCGCATCGCCGCCTGGGAATTGCCGTCCTGCATCTTCCGGGACGAGACGAACTTGTACATGTAGTCGAAGCGTTCGTCGTCGCCGCTGTACGCGACGACGGTGCCGTCGTCGGTGACGTAGATCGTGGCGGCCTCGTGCTTGAACCGGCCCAGTGCGGTGTGCTTGACCGGTACCGATGCGGCATCCCACGGGTTCACCTCGACGACCCAGCCGAAGCGGTTGACCTCGTTGGGGGTCGCGACGACATCGAACCGGGGATCGAATCGTTCCCACTTACGTTCGGACGCAGCGCCTTCGATGCCGTACCGGGCGAGCCGTTCGGCGACTGCGGGGTCGGTGACCTGCTCCGCGTTGGCGAAGTACTGGTTGAAGTTCTCCTCACCGGAGAGCACCGTGCCCCACGGGGTGAGGCCACCCGCGCAGTTGTTGAGGGTGCCGAGCACCCGGGTGCCGGTCGGGTCCGCGGTCGTCTTGAGTAGGTCGCTGCCCGCGGCGGGACCGGTGACGACGAACTCGGTCAGTGCCGTGATCCGACGGTTGTGCGGGCCGAATTCGGTTGTGAGACGACCGGAACCGGGCTCGCCCTTGACCTGGACGACGGACAGACCGTGGTTGGCCCAGCCGATCCGAGCCTGTTCTTCGGTGGGGTTCTCGGAGTCGTAGCCGGCGAACATGAACGGCTCGGTCGTGTACTCGTGGTTGACGACCAGCAGATAGGTGTTCGGTACACCGTCGACGGGCAGCAGACCTGCGAAGTCGTTGTTGAACCCGAACTGCTTCTCCTGCGCCACCGCGCTCTGGTTCGCGATGTCGAAGGCAGGCGCGTCCGGCAGCACCGGATCGCCCCACCGGATCACGACGGCCTGTTCGTAGCCTTCGGGAACGAGCAGTGCGTCCTCGGTGTTGGGGGCGACGGGCGTGAAATCTGTTCCAGGAACCGAAGGTCCGAGGTCACCGGTTCCGGGGGTCGGGGTTTCACCGGCGCTGGCGTCGTCCGAGCAGGCCGCGAGTGCACCGCCCGCACCGACCGCGAGAACCGCCATCGCGCCGCCGCGCAGAACTCCGCGCCGCGACACCGCGTTCCGTACGATGTCTCCGAAGTAGGCGCCTTCGGAGACGTTCGGTACCGCGTGCGAGCAGGCGTCGCCGCACTTGTAGCGGCACGTGATGTTCGCCCGCGACGACTTCCCGTCGTGGGTGACGAATAGCGGCAGGTCCTTGATACGCACGTGATCTCCCTAATCGGTTCGCATTCCGCGGGCACCGTAGAAGGTCGAAGCGAGGCGCAGGGAACGAGAAGGTGAACGGAGAGAACGCATCGGGACGGCTGCCCGCGTGGTCGGGCCGAGTGATCAGGCCCGATCCACGACCTCGGAGATCACGGATCGTGCCGCGTCGATCATCCGGGTCAGGCCCGGTTCCTCGATCGGGAAGTGCCCGCAGTTCTCCAACAGCACCGAGTGCGTCGGCGCCGCGATGCGTTCGAGGAAGCGCAGGCTGAGTTCCGGGGGTGTCCACCGGTCGGCGGCGGGATGCAGCAGCGTCACCGGGGCTGCCGTGAACTGTTCGGGTGGCGTGTGCCGATAGGCGAACCAGTCGGCGAGGAATCCGAGCGGAACCCGCACCCCGCCGCCGCGGGGATCGGACCTGCACAGGGCGGTGAGGCCGGGGTCGTTGCTCATGCTGTTCATGCGGACCAGCCATTTCACCGGTGGCCGCAGTCCGCCGGCGACCCGGGCGATGGGTGGCAGCACCGTCGGTGCGACCCGTCCCGCGATCTCCCAGCGTGCCGCGGCGGCGCGAGCGGCGGGATCGGTGGTATCGAGCAGGCATGTTGCCAGTACGACGTCGACTTGTCCGGTGCGAGAAGCAACTTCGTATGCCATCATGCCGCCCATGCTCGCGCCGAACAGGACGAGGGGCCGCGGATCGTCGGTGCGTTCGGCGACCACCAGGTCGCACAGCAGGTCGATCCAGTCGCGGTAGCGAACCTGCCCCGGCCGGGGTTCGAGGGTGCGACCGTAGATCGGCATGTCGGGGAACATGATGTCCGCACCCTCGTCCGCCGCGAGGGACGCGAACGGCCACAGCGCCGCGGAATGCCCGCCGGCCCCGTGGATCCCGAGCACTCGCACCGGGGCGTCGGGCCGGGATGCCCGTGCGATGTGAACGCGGCGTCCGCGCCACTGCCACCACGTCGATTCCGGTTCCCGGCCCGGCGATCGGTAGTGCGGTGGTAGGTACTCGGCGTATCTCGCTGCGTCCACGCTCTCCCCCGGCCCAGGTATTGCCGCAACCGAACCGGTCCGGCGCGACCGATGCTAACGGTGCACTGTTCTCCGGTGCAACGTGTTGGATTGTCCGAGAAGCATGTTCGGCCAACCGAATCGACGAGTGTGACCGTCCTTCACAACACCTGCGACAGAAACTGTTGCAGCCGTTCGGTTTCCGGGCTGTCGAACAGTTGATCCGGGGTTCCGGCCTCGACGACCGCACCATGATCCATGAACACCACGGTGTCCGACACCGACCGTGCGAAGCCCATCTCGTGGGTGACGACGACCATCGTCATGCCCCCAGACCCGAGGTCCGCCATGAGCGCCAGCACGCCCTTGACCAGTTCGGGGTCGAGCGCGGAGGTCGCCTCGTCGAAGAACATCACCTCGGGATTCATGGCGAGCGCCCGTGCGATCGCGACGCGCTGCTGCTGCCCACCGGACAGGTTCGCCGGCCGCGACTCGGCCTTGTGGGCCAGCCCCACCAGTTCGAGTTGGGCCAGCGCACGGTCGCGGGCCTCGGTCTTCGACATCCCCTTGAGCTTGCGCGGGGCCAGCGAGACGTTGTCGAGGACCGTCTTGTGCGGGAACAGGTTGAAGTGCTGGAACACCATCCCGATGCGTTGACGCAGCGCATCGGGGTCGTCCTTCAACACCGACTTGCCGTCGAGCAGCACGTCACCGGCGTCGGGTTCGTGCAGTCGGTTGAGCACCCGCAGCAGCGTCGACTTGCCGGAACCGGACGGCCCGATCACGGTGACGGTTTTCCCGGCGTCGACGTGCAGATCGACACCGCGCAGAACCTTGTTCGATCCGAAGGCCAGGTGCAAACCGGTGCCGGTGAGCGAGACGCCCTCGAGAGATGGCGTGGTCATAGTGTGTCTCAGCCTCTCTCCACGACGATGTCCTGCTCGAGCGGATCGAGCGTGGCTTCTTTCCGGCCGACGCGCAGTCGATGGTCGATGTAGTTCACCAGATGCGTCAGCGGCACCGTCAGAATCAGATAGAACAGACCGGCGGCGACGAGCGGCGACAGATTCCCGGTCTGGGCGTTGAGGTCCCGCCCGACCGCGAACAGTTCACGCTGGGTCGCCAGCAGACCGAGGAAGTAGATCAGCGACGAGTCCTTGATGAGTGCGATGAACTGGTTCATCAGGGCGGGCAACACCCGTCGGACACCCTGCGGCACAACCACCAGCGACATCGACTTGCGGTAGCTGAAGCCCAGTGCCCGCGCCGCCTCCATCTGTCCGGGTTCGACGGACTGGATACCGGAGCGGAAGATTTCACCGATGTACGCGGCGGCCAGCAGCGACAGTGCCGCGGCGCCGAGCCAATACGGATTGTTGCCGGTGATGCCCTGCACGAGTGGCCCGATACCGAGGCCGACGAGCAGGATGATCACGACGGCGGGCAGGCCACGGAAGATGTCGGTGTAGATGCGGGCAGGCCAGCGCAGCCAGCGGGTGCGGGAGATCCCGGCGACCGCGAGCACCATGCCGAGGATCGTGCCGGCGATGCCGGACGTCAGCGCCAGGATCAACGTGTTCGGCAGGCCGGTCTTCAGCAGGTCGGGGAACGCCTTGACGTACAGGTCCCAATCGAAGAACGTCTCGCGCAACTGGGTCAGCGTCGACTTCGGGGCAGCAGTCGGTGTGGTTTCTTGCGGAGGTCCGCGTTCGGCGGCGAGTGCCGCGAAATCGGGTAGTTCCGGTTCGGGTGCGGCCTTGCTGCCCGGCTTCCACCCCGCGGGCAGTTCACGCGGCACCCATTCGGTGTACAACTCCGCCCACGTGCCGTCGGCGATCACCGAGTCCAGGCCGGAGTTCAACGCGTCGATCAGCGGTTGGTTCTCCTTGGCGACCGCCCACCCGACGAAGTTGTTGACGCTGAACGTGTTCTCGACGATGGATGTGGCGTCGCCCGGTGTGATGGCGCCTTCGGCCTGTTGGGACGGGGCGACCCACGCGTCGATCTGCCCGGTTTTCAGGTTGGCGTAGGCGGTGTTGTAGTCCGGGAATTTCACCGGATCGAGCTTCAGGGTGTTGACGACGTAGTCGTCCTGCACGGTGCCCTGCACCACGCCGATGCGGGTGGCGGCGCTCAGATCCGCAAATCCCGTGATGGGGCTGCCGTCGCGCACGACGAGCGAAAAGTATCCGAAGTCGTAGCCGTTGGTGAATCCGACGAGGTTGCGGCGCTCGTCGGTGGTGGTGATCGACGACGACCCGACGTCGAAGCGCCTGCCGGCGACCTGCGCGAGCAGGCCCGCGAAGTCGGTGCCGACGAACTGCACCTGCAGGCCGAGTTTCGCGCCGATGGCCTTCAACAGTTCGTTGTCGTAGCCGGTGAACACGCCCGCCGAGTTGACGCAGATGCTCGGCGGGGCGTCGGACAGGGTGCCGACGGTCAGGATGCCCGGGGTGATGAGACCGAGCCGCGCGGTGTCGATGCTCTCGAGTGGCGCCACGGTCGGCGTGGTGTACCGGTCTTCTGCCGCGGTCGCGCCCGCCGACAGGTTCGTCGGTGCGGCCGACGCCGAGCCGGCGCCCGGCGGTGAACACAGGTCGCGGTTCTCGGAGGAACTGTCGCCCGACGAACCGCACGAGGTGAGCACGAGTGCGAGCAGCGCGGTCAGCAGTACCGCGACTGCGGTGCGAGGGTTCCTCACCGATCGGGCCATGTGCGGAGCCTAGTCCGTTGTGAGCGAGCGGTACGTCCGGTCGATTGAATAAGACGAGCGATACATTCGCTCGGGTCACCCGAGCGAAATGTACGCGTCCGTGAGGTGACCCCGCGTCAGGCGAGACCCGACAGCGGCGGCGGCGAGTTCTCGTCGCGCCAACCGATCGCTTCGATCAGCGGCGTCAAATCGTAGTCTGGTCCGCCGATCCCGGTGGTGAACAGCGAAATCCCGGCGGCGACATAGTCAGCAGCACGATCGCGTCCCGGCCACGGCACCGACCGTTCGATGTCCGGGGCGTGCCGGCCGATCTCGACGCACCGCTGTTCGACGATCCCCCACTTCTCGATGTGGGTGTCGAGCTGACCGAAGGTGTGCCAGATATTCCCGTACTTCGCCACGAGGGGTAGCGTCTTGCGACGTCCACCACCGCCGATGAGAATCGGAATATGCCGTGTCGGTTGAGGATTCAGCGTGTGGAGCCGGTCGGTGATGCGCGGCAGATACTCGGCGAGCAGATCCAGGCGTGAACCCTTGGTGCCGAACTCGTAGCCGTACTCGTCGTAGTCCTTCTCGAACCAGCCCGATCCGATGCCGAGGATCAGACGCCCGCCGCTGATGTGGTCGACAGTGCGCGCCATGTCGGCCAGCAGGTCCGGGTTGCGGTAGCCGCCGCCGGTGACCAGCGCGCCGATCTCGACGCGTTCGGTCTGCTCGGCCCATGCGCCGAGCATCGTCCAGCATTCGAAGTGGGCACCGTCCGGGTCACCGGTGAGCGGGTAGAAATGGTCCCAGTTGAACACGATGTCGGCGCCCGCGTCCTCGGCGCGTAGCACCGTGTCGCGGATGACGCCGTAGTCGGGCTGATGCTGGGGCTGGAGTTGAAGTCCGATGCGGATGGTGCGCGTCATGGCACTCACGGTAGGACGACCGGTCGGCTCGTGCAGCGGAACAGAAGGTGGTGACGCCCCGGTCGGGTAACGGCTACTGTCGGGTCGACGCCGAGCCACGCGCGGGTCGACGCTGAACCACGCGTGTTCGCGTCCACAACCGGGACGGAAGGCCACCCCATGAATCTGACGCTCACCGACGACGAACTCGCATTCCGCGACGAACTGCGCACCTTCTTCACCACCGAGATTCCGGCCGCGATCCGCGACCGTGTCGCGGCGGGCCGGTCGCTCGGCCGAGACGACATCGTCACCAGCCAGCAGATCCTCAACGCGCGCGGTCTGGCCGTACCGAACTGGCCCGTCGAGTGGGGCGGCAAGGACTGGACGGCCGTTCAGCGGCATCTGTGGCTCGACGAACTGCAACTCGCATCCGTCCCCGACCCGCTGCCGTTCAACACCGCGATGGTCGGACCGGTCATCGCCGAATTCGGATCCACCGCACTCAAGGAACGCTTCCTCCCGGCGACCGCGAACCTCGACATCTGGTGGTGCCAAGGATTTTCCGAACCCGAAGCCGGTTCGGACCTCGCCTCGCTGAAGACCCGCGCGGTCCGCGACGGCGACACCTACCTCGTCAACGGGCAGAAGACCTGGACGACCCTGGCGCAGCACGCCGACTGGATCTTCATGCTCGTTCGCACCGATCCGAACGCGCCGAAACGACAGGCGGGAATCTCGTTCCTGCTCATCGACATGAACACGCCCGGCGTCACCGTCCGGCCGATCAAGTTGATCGACGGCGGCTACGAGGTCAACGAGGTGTTCTTCGAGGACGTGCGGGTTCCCGCCGACAATCTCGTCGGTGAGGAGAACGCAGGTTGGGGCTACGCGAAATTCCTGCTCGGCAACGAACGCACCGGTGTCGCGCGGGTCGGCGCCACGAAGGTCCGCATCGCCCGCGCCAAGAAACTCGCCGCCGATGTCCGGGTCGGTGCCGGGTCGCTACTCGACGACCCGCTGTTCGCCGCACGCATCGCGGAACTCGAAAATGAGTTGCTGGCACTGGAGTTGACTCAGCTGCGGGTGGTCGCGGGTTCCGCCGGCGGGAAACCGAATCCGGCCTCGTCGCTGCTCAAATTGCGCGGATCGGAGTTGCAGCAGGCCGCGGCCGAATTGCTCACCGATATCGCAGGCCCCGATTCGCTTCCGGTCGGTGCCGACGGCATCGACTCACTCGACTGGGCGCAACGCTCGGTTCCGGTGTACCTCAACAACCGCAAGGTGTCGATCTACAGTGGATCGAGCGAGGTTCAACGTCAGATCATCGCCTCCTCTATTCTCGGATTGTGATTAGCAGCAATGAATTTCGAACTCGATGACGAACAGAATCTGCTCCGCGCAACCACCCGCGATCTGCTGTCCGGTGCGTACGACGCGGAAACCCGGAACTCGATCACCGCGACCGACCAGGGCTGGAATCCTGAGGTTTGGCGGCAGTTCGCCGAACTCGGTCTGCTCGGCCTGCCGTTCCCGGAGGACTGCGGCGGCATGGGAGCCGGGCCGGTCGAGACGATGGCCGTGATGACCGAGATCGGCCGGGCGCTCGCACCGGAACCGCTGCTCGACGCGGTGTACACGCCGGGCGGGCTCGTCGCGGAGGTCGGATCGGACGCGCAGCGTGCCGCGATCCTGCCGCGCGTTGCCGAGGGCGATCTGCTGCTCGCGTTCGCGCACGACGAACCGGGTAGCCGCTGGCCGTCCCCTGCCGTGACCACCACAGCGGCCCGCACCGGCGAGTCCTGGACCCTGACCGGACGCAAGAACCCGGTGCTGCACGGTGACTGCGCCGGTCTGTTGGTGGTGTCCGCGGCGCTCCCCGAGGGTGGTACCGGATTGTTCCTCGCCGACGCGGATGCCCAGGGCGTGACCCGCACCGCCTATCGCACCCACGACGAACGGCGCGGCGCCCAGATCGTCCTCGACGGAGTCGTCGCCGACCTTCTCGGAACCGCCACCGACGCGACCGCCGCGATCGTTGCCGCCCAGGTGCGTGCACAGGCCGCGCTGTGCGCCGAGGCGGTCGGGGTGATGCAGGAAGCCCTGCGCTTGACCACCGAATACCTGAAGCAGCGCAAGCAGTTCGGCGCCCCCATCGCCCGCTTCCAGGCGTTGACGCACCGTGCCGCCGACATGTATGTCCTGCTGGAACTGGCCTCGAGCCTGAGTCTGTACGCGACGATGGCCCTGTCCGACGGCATCGTCGACCCGACCATCGCCTCGCGCGCCAAACTGCAGGTCGGCCGGTCCGCCCGCAGCATCGGGCAGGAAGCGATTCAGATGCACGGCGGTATCGGCATGACCGCCGAATACCCGGTCGGGCACTACGTGAGCCGGCTGACGGCGATCGAGCACACCCTCGGCAGCACCGGGGATCATCTGCGGGTCCTGGCCGGCTCGGTCGCCGACCACGAGCGGGTCGACGTCACCGGCGGCTGACACGGGCCGTCACTCACATGCGGCAAACCCGGATGCGCGCAACAGGAATGCCGCTTCCGGACCGATGATCTCGCCCACCAGTATGAGGAATCGGTGCACGAACGCCACTCCGTGCGCCGGTTCCGCCGAATCGTCGGGACCGGCCGGATCGAGGTGGTGCGCGAGCTCGTGCAGCACCACCAGCTCCCGGAACGCCCACGCCGTGTTCGCTCGATGCACGGGCAAAGCGATAACGGCAGAATCGTTTTCGTAGTGTGCGGCGGTGTTCCCCGCCCGGACCCGCACCCGCACCGGCACGTCGGCCCGGGACCAGGTGCCGCGTACCCAGTTCAAGGCGAGCACCGCATCGACGTAGGCCTGCACCGAGTCGATGGACGCGAAGCGGCGTTCGATCGGCAGGGTGACCGAAGATCCGGCGACTTCCACCGTTCGATGTCCGCTCTCGTCGGCACGGTCGAACATGCGGCGCACCAGAGACTCGGCCTCGTACACGGCGCGGCGC
>NZ_JBAQXC010000033.1:0-19365 GCF_049299235.1 Rhodococcus sp. (in: high G+C Gram-positive bacteria)
CCCAAAAGGCACACCGGCGTCGGTGTCGACGGCACGGCGGGCGAAGTCGATGCTCAGATCCAGCACGGCGCGGGCCTCCGGCAGTATCTGGCCGATCACCGGAAATGCGTGAACCTGCCCGGCCCAGATGTGGGTTTCGACGGGACGCCCGGTCCGTTCGATCGCTTCGGTGACGATCTCGACGTCGGGCCGGGTGATCTCGTATTCCGCGACGGCGAAGAACACCGGCGGGAACACGGCGGGGTCGGCCTCGACCGGCGACTGAGCGCCTTCGATGTGGTCGGGGCCGTCGAGCCACATGTCGCGCAGCTTCTCGAGCTGCCGCATCGGCAGGTAGGCGTCGCGTTTCATGTAGTCGGGGTCGTGGGCTTCGAGGTTCAGATTGAGCAGCGGGGAGAATCCGATGACGGCGGCCGGTCGGGTCATGCCGCGCAGCGCCGCGATCTCGGCAACCTTCATCGCAAGGTAGCCGCCCGCGGAATCACCGGCGACGATGACGCGGTTCGGATCTTCCGCGATCGAGAGGATTGCGTTGTACGCGGCCACCGCATCCATCACCGAGGTGCCGATCGACCCTGCGGGTAGTTGCCGGTAGGCCGCCGAGTAGACGGGCACACCGGACTCGGCCGCGAGCAGTGAACACACCGTGCGATGTGTCGCGAGTCCGCAGAACACGAATGCGCCGCCGTGGAAATACAGGATAGTCGCGCCCGCGAGGGCGTCGTCGGCCGGACGCGGCGGTGCAATCCGTTCGCTGGGCACCCCGCCGAGCACCACGTCCTCGATGTCCACACCGCGCGGCCGCGGCAGCAGCGTGTCGACCCGGCGGTCGAGTCTGCTCAACACCGAAATCCCGCGGACGGTGATCGGCCACCAACTCATGATCGGTTTGACCACAATCCTGACGAACCAGAAAATCAGCCACGCCTTCACGCTGGTCGACCAGTGCCAGGTCGTCGCTCCTTGGGTGCGCATGTACGCAACGATAGGTCGAGTGCGGCGCACGAGGCGACGTACTGTCCCTCACAATTCCGGTGACAGCAGCGGAATGAGCAGTTCGTCGGCGGTGAGCGCACCGTGCTGCCCCGGCATCCGTGCCATGACAAGTTCCCCGTCGGTGCGAATGACCGACGATTCGCCACGGCCGACCACGACGATATCGCCGATTCGACTCGCCGCATCCGGCGAAGGGTCCGGTCCGAACAGTCCCGCGGCGAGCACATCGTCGCGGGTGCCGACCCACATGTCGTCGCCGAGTTCGTTGCGCCATCGTTCGAGTACCGCGCCGGGCCGTTCGGTGTGCACGTGCCGACAGCGTGGTTCCCCGGCGATGAAGGTGACATCCTCGGACAGACCGGCACAGTGGTCGTAGTCGATGCGCCGGCCTCGGCTGGTGTCGACCATTCCGTGGTCGGCGGTGACGATGAGCCGTGTTCCGCCGGGCAGTGCGCCCGCGAGTTGTTCGACGAACCGGTCGACGACGGTGAGTTGCGCCAGCCACGCCGAGGATTCGGGGCCGTAGAGGTGGCCGAGCGTGTCGATCTCACCGAGATAGCCGTAGACGAGGGTGCGTTCGGCGGAGCCTGCCGCGGTGACGATCCTGGCAAGCAGATCACCGTAGGCGGACACCCCGACGAACGTGCCGCCCCGCAGCACGGCGCGGGTCAGCCCGCTGCCCTCGAACATTCGGGGTACGACCGTGGTGACCGCGACTCCGTTCCGGTCGGCACGTTCGAAGACGGTGGGATGCGCCTGCACGAGTTCGGGGACGAGGTGGGTGCGCTGATCGATGGCGGTACCGGCGAGGGTCCAGCGCAGCCAGTTGAACGGACTGTCGAGTTCACGCAGGTACGACTGGTATCCGGTCACGCCGTGCCGTCCCGACGGCAGACCGGTTCCCAGCGAGGCGAGACTCACCGCGGTGGTCGTGGGGAAACCGGCGCGGATCGCCTTCCCCGGCATTCCGGTCAGAAACGGTGCGGCACTACTGTTTCGTTGCAGTAGGTTCCAGCCCATCCCATCGACGAGCAGCACCACGGTCCGCGTGCAGTCGGTCAGTTCGAGCCGGTTGGGCTCGCCGGCCACACCGGCGGAGGCCAGCACCGACGGCAGCAGGTCCGCGAGGGTCGGCTGTTCGTAGACGTCTCGGAGCGGCAGACTCATACCTCGAGTATGGACCGTCGGTGCCGGTTTGCTCCCCGATGTCAGATCTGTACCTGTTCGTCGACCTCGGTCCTCGGCGACACTGCCGGAGCAGTTCGGTGACCTCGACGGTCAGCGGTTGCGCTCACGGTAGAACGCCCGGAGCGATCGGCTCGTCACCTTGAACTCCCGGGTCCGTTCCTGCCTCAGCCGGGCGTCCGAGCGGGCCGCGACCCACGCGTTCTCACGTTGAAGTTTGCGATGATTCTCGACTCGTCGCGCATCGAGGTCGCCGCACTCGACGGCGGCGCGGACCGCGCAACCCGGCTCGCTCTCGTGTGCACAGTCCGTGAACCGGCAGTGCTGCGCGCGATCGTCGATCTCGGCGAAGGCAGCGGCGATACCCGCGCTGGTCTCCCACATTCCGACGCCGCGGAGTCCCGGCGTGTCGACGAGCGTCAGACCGTCACCCAGCGGGAACATCTCCCGATCGGTGGTGGTGTGGCGTCCTTTGCCATCACCGGCCCGGACCGGCGCCGTCGCCTGGAGGTCGCGCCCGCACAACGCGTTGACCAGCGTCGACTTCCCCGCGCCGGACGCCCCGACGAACACGGCGGTGCCACCGAGGCGGGTACGCAACTCACTGAGCCCGGAACCGTTCGGCGCGCACACCTCGACCACCTCCGCCCCGGGCGCGATCGCTGCGACGCGGGTGAACACCGATTCGGTCGCCAGGTCGGACTTCGTCAACGCGACGACCGGCTGTGCACCGCTGTCCCACGCCACCGCGAGCAGTCGTTCCACGCGCCGCGGGTCCAGCACGGTGTCCACCGCCACCGTCACCACGACGGTATCCACGTTGGCGGCCAGGGCTTGCTCCTCCGAACGGCCCGACGCGGCGGCCCGGCGGATCACACCGGCCCGCGGAAGTACCGCGCAGATCGCACCGATCGTGTCACCGTCGGTTGCGGGTTCACGAACGATCACCCAGTCGCCGGTGCACACGTCGTGGCCGGACGTCCGCACCCGCAACGGCCCGGCCGAGGTGACGGCGTCGCTGTAGCCGCGCGCAACCCGCACGATCCGGCCGGGTGTTCCGTGAATATCGTTGTCCGCAAATCGCTCTGCGATCTTTTGGGTCCAGCCGTATTCGGCCAGGGGTTCGATTCCGGGTAGGGCATCGGTGTTCACGGGTTGCTCCTGATTTCGCGGTGAAGCGCGGGTTCCCGCCCGCTCCGACAGGTTTCGATGGTGAACCCATCGGCGCCGCAGCGCAATCGAATTTCGGGGTACGGAATCCTGGACGCATGACGCCGATCCGGGTCGTGCGATCGTCGAGACCGGTTCGACGGCGACATCACGTTCCGCCCGCCCTACGGCAAGAAACTCGTCACTCTCCCGCGTTATCTCGACGCGCAATCATGTGGGATGTGGAGCCGGGCTCGGCCGCCGCCGAATCGGGCGCGATCGTCGACACGACGCTCGCCCGGACCCGTCCGAGATCGATCGTTCTGCTGCATGTGATGCATCGGGCGCGCCAGTCGTCGCTGGACTCGATCCCGGGGACGGTCCCGGGTCTCCGAGCCGACGGGTTGCGATTCGTGACGATGTCGGATAGAACTTCGACGGTGCTCCTCGGCGCCGAAACGTCCTCGTCGCGCCGTGCGACCTGACAGGCTGAGAGTCCGTCGTCGTCGGTCACGACAACCAGGGTTCGCAGAAGGCTAGGGAGTGATCACTGATGGCACGTCCGGTTCGCGTCGTCGTTCTCGGTTCCGGATCGTGGGGCACCACGGTCGCGGGTCTCGCTGCGCAGAACACACCGACATTGGTGTGGTCGCGCAACGCCGAGACAGCAGCGGAAATCAACAACAAGCACCGGAACGGTCGCTACCTCGGAGATCGGGAACTGCCCGAATGCCTGCGCGCAACCGATGATCTGACGCGGGCCGCGAACGAAGCCGACGTACTGATCGTGGGGGTGCCGTCGCATGCCGTGCGGTCCACGCTCGAACACATCGCCGACGAGGTCCGCGCGTGGGTGCCGGTCGTGTCGCTCGCGAAGGGTCTCGAGCCGGGTACCCGACTGCGACCGACGGAGGTGATCTCACAATGCCTGCCGGGACACCCGGTAGGCCTGCTCGCCGGACCGAACATCGCCAGCGAAATCGCCGACGGGTTCGCCGCCGCCTCTGTTGTCGCGATGCAGGACGAGTCGGTGGCGAGCGCGTTGCAGCCACTGTTCGCGTCGAAGGTCTTCCGTGTGTACCGCAACACCGATGTGCTCGGCTGTGAGTTGGGTGGGGTGCTCAAGAACATCGTCGCGATCGCGGCCGGCATGGCGGAAGGGCTCGGGGTCGGTGACAATACCCGCGCGATGGTGCTCGCGCGGGGCCTCGCCGAAATGATCCGGCTCGGGGAGGCGATGGGTGCGAATCCGCGGACTTTCTCCGGCCTGACCGGCATGGGTGATCTGATTGCGACGTGTATGAGTCCGGCGTCCCGCAACCGCCGGGTCGGTGAGGCCATTGCGCGGGGGTTGACCGTCGAGGAAGCGGTTGCCGAACTGGGGCAGGTCGCCGAGGGTGTGAAGACCGCGCCGACGGTGATGGAGTTGGCCCGCGAATACGAGGTCGAAATGCCTATTGCCGCCGAGGTCGAGGCGGTGGTCGCGGGACGTCGCACCCCCACCGATGCGTACCGTGGGCTGCGGCGGCGCGCACCGGGAGACGAGGAGGACCTTGTCTGATCAGTCGATTATTCGGCACTGTCGGCAGGACCCTAGATCCTGGTAGATATCGCGATTTGACTGGTCAAGACCCATCTTGAACACTGTTCAAGTGTTGTCGTCCACAGAAGTCCTCATCGTCGGGGCCGGTTTCGCCGGCCTCGGGGTCGCCGCATATCTGCGCGGCCGCGGCCGAAGCGTGCGGGTACTCGAGCGGGCCGACACCATCGGCGGCACGTGGCGCGACAACACCTATCCGGGCTGTGAGTGCGACATCCCCCCGGCGCTGTACTCGTACTCGTTCGCACCCCAGTCCACCTGGTCCCGTGCTCGCGCTCGGCAACCGGAAATCCTCGCGCACCTGCACGAGCTCGCCGGAGCGGCAGGTCTGCACGAGCACATCACCTGCGGGGTCGCCGCCACCGCATGCCGCTGGAGCAAACAGGCGCAACGCTGGTACGTCACCACCGATCGGGGAACAACCTACGAGGCACGTTTTCTCGCCGTCGCGGTCGGCGCGCTCAACGAGCCTCGCATTCCGCGACCGGAGGGCACCTTCGACGGCCCGGCCTTCCACACCGCACGCTGGAACCACGACATCGACCTCCTCCGACGACGCATCGCCGTCGTCGGAACCGGTGCCAGCGCAATCCAACTCGTCCCTCGACTCGCCGATATCGCCGCACAGGTCACCGTCCTTCAGCGCACCGCACCCTGGATTTTGCCGCGTACCACCCCGCGACTTCCTCTCCCTCGCCCGGTCCGGCGCGGCATCGAGTACTGGCGCGCCGAGGCCCGACTTCCCGCGATCACGGGAGCACCGGGCCGACTCGAGCGGCACGCGATGCGGCATCTGCACCGGCACATCGCCGACCCGTCACTCCGAGCCGCGCTCACCCCGCGGTACCGCATCGGATGCAAACGAATCCTGTTCTCCGACGACTACTTCCCCGCTCTGAATCGCGACACCGTCGAACTGGTGCCGTCGCCGGTCGCGCGCCTCGACGGCAACACCGTGGTCAGCGCGGACGGTAGCGCACACCGCGCCGATGTGCTGGTGTATGCGACGGGTTTCCATGTTTCGGGTGCACTCAGCTCGGTGCCGATCATCGGGCGGGACGGCGCGGTGCTGCTCGAACGCTGGGCACGCGAGGGCGCACACGCGCATCTGGGTATCACCCTTTCCGGTTTTCCCAACGCGTTCATCCTGGGAGGCCCGAACACCGGCCTCGCACACACCTCGCTCCTGACCATGTTCGAATCCCAGTTCCGTTACGCTGCAGCAGCAATGGACGCCACAGATCGGGACGGCGTCGACGCGCTCGAAGTCGATGACGATGCGCCGGCCCGGTTCGGCGCCGAAATGACAGCGCGGTCGGCGGGGACCGCGTGGACGTCCGGGTGCGCCAGTTGGTATCTCGACCGGGACGGGGTCAACCGTTCACTGTGGCCCGACTTCGCGTGGCGCTACCGCCTGCGCACCCGCCGATTCGATCGCGAGAACTATCACGTTCCTGCGCTCACCGCCGAGTCGTCACCGACCCCGTTCCCGTCAGTTTCGGAATGATTCCGCCGGCGAGCACGTCCTCGAGTTGACGCAGTGAAAGTCGGTGCAGCACCGGAATATCCTTCTCACGTGTCACATCGTGCACCGACAAGCGGGCTCCCACCGCGAGCGCACCACGAACCCCGTCGAGGAGGAGCATGTCGCCTTGCTCGATCGTGTCGTAGTCGTCCGGATTCTCGAACTCGAGCGCGAGGACACCGAAGTTCGCGAGGTTCTGCCAATGGATCCGAGCGAACGACTTGGCGAGGACGACGTGCAGACCCAGATACCGCGGGGTGATGGCGGCATGCTCACGCGATGATCCTTGACCGTAGTTTTCCCCGCCGACGACGATGTGCCCCGTGGTGTCTCTGGTGTCAGCGGCTCGCTGCGGGTAGGTCTCGTCGACCTGAGTGAAGGTGAACTGCGCGAGCTTGGGGATGTTGGACCGGAACGGCAGAGCGCGGGCTCCCGCCGGGGAAATCTCGTCGGTGGAGATGTTGTCCGCGACCTTCAACAGGACGGGTGCCTCGATCCGGTCCTGCAGGGGCGGGAAGTCGGGCAGCGATGAGATGTTCGGGCCCTTCACCGGTTCGATGCCGTAAGCCTGCGCCTCCGGCAGTGGCGCGACGAGCATCGCGGTGTTCACCGACGCGATCGCGGGCAACTCCAGCGTCGGATAGTCGACTCCGGTCTTCGCTGCCCAGTCGCGGGGATCGGTGATACGCCCGGTCAGGGCGGATGCCGCCGCGGTTTCCGGCGAGCACAACCACACCGAGTCCTCCCTGGTCCCGGACCGGCCGGGAAAGTTCCTCGGCATGGTGCGCAACGAGTTCCGCCCCGTTGCCGGCGCCTGCCCCATCCCGATACACCCCATGCACCCGGACTGGTGGATGCGGGCACCCGCGGTCACCAGATCCAGCGTGGCACCCATGCGGGTGAGGTCGGAGTAGATCTCCCGCGAGGACGGATTGATGTCGAAGCTCACCTCCGGAAGGGTCTGCCGCCCGGCGACCATCGCCGCCGCGATCGCGAAATCGCGCAGTCCCGGGTTCGCCGACGATCCGATGACCACCTGCGCGACCGGTTCGCCGGCGACCTCACGCACGGGCACCACGTTGCCCGGCGACGACGGTTTCGCGATCAGCGGTTCGATGTCGGACAGGTCGATGTGCTCGTCGAGGTCGTACCGTGCGCCGGGGTCAGCGCCGAGTTCGGCATGATCGCTTTCCCGCCCCTCCGACCTCAGGAACGCGAGCACCACGTCGTCGGCGGGGAACACGGTGGTCGTGGCACCCAGTTCGGCGCCCATGTTCGCGATCACGTGCCGGTCCATCGCGGTCAGCGTGGCCAGTCCCGGACCGTGATATTCGAGGATCCGGCCGACCCCGCCCTTCACACCGTGCCGGCGGAGCATCTCGAGTATCACGTCTTTCGCCGAGCACCACGGTGGTAGCGCACCGGTCAGTTCCACACCCCAGATCTCGGGCATTCGGAGATTCAGCGGCTCGCCGGCGATGGCGAGTGCCACCTCGAGTCCGCCGACGCCGATCGCGAGCATGCCGAGCGAGCCGGCCGCCGGCGTGTGCGAATCGGATCCGGCGAGCGTCTTTCCCGGAATCCCGAACCGTTGCATGTGCGTCGGGTGTGACACTCCGTTGCCCGGTTTGGAGAACCAGAGCCCGTACCGCAGGCAGGCGGTGCGCAGGTACTCGTGGTCTTCGGCGTTCTTCTCGTCGGCCTGCAGCAGGTTGTGGTCGACGTACTGGACGCTGACCTCCGTCCGCGCGCGGTCGAGACGCAGAGCTTCGAGTTCCTGCATCACCAAGGTTCCGGTCGCGTCCTGGGTGAGGGTCTGGTCGATCCGGATGGCGATCTCCTCGCCGGGGATCATCTCCCCGGACACCAGATGCGCACCGATCAGCTTGCGTGCGACGTTCTCCGACATGACGGCTCCTGCCCGCACCGCACACCGGCGGCAAGCCGGGGTGGTGCTGTCGATTCGCTCCCTCCAGCATGCGCCGATTCCGTCGCCGGAACTACCGCCCCGCCGCGCCGGGTGATGATTCCCATCACCCGGACAGACCGAATACTGGTTCCCGTCACCCGGGGAGGGAGGGTGCCGGGGGCGGGCTCCCGACGAGCGGGATCCTGAACGATCGCTAGCTCCCGCTGTGTGCGATCGTGTCGGTATGACCGTCCCCGATGCGACCACCCTGTCGAGCCTGCTCGACAGCCGGTACAGCTGCCGCGCGTTCCTCTCCAAGCAGGTGCCGCGCGAGGACATCGAACGCATGCTCCGGATGGCACAGCGCACTCCGTCCTGGTGCAACTCGCAGCCGTGGCAGGTGCACGTGGCCAGCGGGGACGCCACCGACCGGCTTCGGACGGCGACCTACGAGCAGGCCATCTCCGGCGTCCTCGACCCGGACATCGCAGGCCCCGCCGAGTACCGCGGCGAATACGCCGAGCGCCGGCGCAGCGCGGGGTTCGCCCTGTACACCGCACTCGGCATCGCCCGCGACGACTATGACGCCCGCACCCGGCAGATGCTGGAGAACTACCGGTTCTTCGGCGCCCCGCACGTTCTGATCATCACCACCGACAAGCAGCTCGGCACCTACGGAGCCGTCGACTGCGGTGGCTACGTCGCCACCCTGCTGCTCGCCGCGCAGGCGCTGGGAATCGCAGCGGTGCCGCAGGCCGCGGTCGCGATGACGGCAACCGCCTTGCGCACAGAACTCGGCATCTCCGACGAACGCGACATCGTGTGCGCCGTGTCGTTCGGCTACGCCGACGAGACACACCCGGCGAACGCGTGCCGTACGGACCGGGCCGAACTCGGCGACGTCGCGCGGTGGGTGGAGGACTGACCACCCCAGGGGTTCTGTCGTCGTGACGACCCGGTAGCGCACGCTCGAGGTGTCGAATTCCCACACCGAGAGGAAGCACCGTGGCCGACACCGAAACCGAGGCACTGCTCCGCAATTGGGTTCCGCGCGCCGTTGCCGGTGAACCGCACGCAGTTGGGGTGGTGGTGCGCTCGATCCACCCGCACGTGATGCGTTTCTGCGACGCCCGGATGGACGCGCACACCCGGGCGCACACCCCGGTCGAGGACCTCACTCAGGAGGTGTGCCTCGCGCTGACCCGCGCACTGCCCCGCTACCGGGATCAGGGAACGTCGGTGTTGCGCTTCGCTTTCGGAATTGCCACTCGGAAGATCGCCGACGCCCGCCGCGGCGCCGCCCGGACGGTGCCTGTCGTGCACGAGGCACCTGCGCCGGGTCCGGACGAAGCCGTGCTCGACGGGGAGCTGATCGCCGCCGCCCGGCAACTCATGGCAGGCTTGCCCGAACAGCAACTGCTCGTACTGGAACTGCGGGTCATGCAGGGATACAGCACCGAGCGAACCGCGGCACTGCTCGGCACCACGCCGGGTGCTGTCCGTGTCGCCCAGCACCGGGCATTGAATCGTATCCGGCTTCAGCTCAATCGGATTGAGCGCGCAGATATCGTCCGAAGTGCGGAACGGTGAATCCGATGAAGCCGCGTTCGGCGGAGTAGATCAGGCCTTTCTTGATGAGCCCGTCGCGCGCCGGGGACAACGACGCCGGTTTCCGCCCGAGTTCCGCTGCGATCTTCGAGGTCGCGACGGGCCCGTCGTCGCCGGACAGGTCGGCCATCGCACGCATGTATTCGCGTTCGGCGGGTGTCGCGCGTTCGTACCTCGATCCGAAGAACCCGACGGCGAGTTCCTCTTCGGCCGCCGGGGCCCCGACCCGAACGTCCTCCGCGGTGATCGGGCTCGTCGCCGCCACATCCCAGGTCGCCTTGCCGTAGGCCTGCACGAAATACGGGTACCCGTCGGCCGTTTCGTAGAGTGCGTCGAGCGCGCCCTGCGTGAACTCCACATCTTCGCGTTCGGCGGGGGCGATGAGCGCCAGGTCGGCGGCGGAACGTTCGAGCCGGTCGATGCGGTGATAGGTGAACAGCCGCTCCGAGTAGCTCTTCGACGCGGACAACACCGCCGGCAGATGGGGCAGGCCCGCCCCGACGACGATGAGCGGTGCCGTGTCCTGACTCAGCTCGTGGCAGGCCCCGCAGATCGCCGACACGTCGGCGGCACCGAGGTCCTGCATCTCGTCGATGAACAGCGCGATACCCACCCCGACGTCACGGGCCAGGCCGGACGCGTCGACGAGTAGTTCCACCAGGTCGATTTCGATGTCGCCGGAGTCCGCGCGACCCTTGACGGCAGGCGCGTCGATTCCGGGTTGCCAGCGTTCGCGCATGCCCTTGTCTGCGGTGGCGCGCAGCGCGAACGATTTGAGGACGCCGAGGAAGTAGTCGACCGAGTCCCGGTCGGGGTGTGCCGCCGCGATCTCGCGAACCGCCATGTGCAGTGCCGACGACAGCGGTCGCCGCAGATCCTGGTCGGGTCGTGCTTCGATTTTGCCGGTTCCCCAGCTGCGCGTGATTGCGGCCGAGCGCAGCTGGTTGAGCAGCACGGTCTTGCCGACGCCGCGAAGCCCGGTGAGTACGACGCTCCGTTCCGGCCGTCCTCGCGCGATGCGTTCGAGCACCACGTCGAAGGCCGTGAGTTGTTTGTCGCGGCCGGCGAGCTCGGGCGGGCGCTGTCCCGCGCCCGGGGCGTACGGGTTGCGGACCGGGTCCATCGGTCGATGGTAGCGACACGCGCCCGCGTTTCCGTGTTCATCGGGGCGGTGATTCGCGCCCGGCGGGATACCGTCCGGCCTTCGCAGTCGACGGGTGCAGACATTCGCATATTCGACTTTGACATCCATTTCCATTACTGGATAGATCTGTGGCATGACATCCCACCGCCGATCCGGCGCCGCCGTGCTGTCCGCCGGCCTCGCCGTCGCCCTCCTCGCGGGCTGCTCGTCCACCGAATCCGAGGACACACCGACCGTCCCCGAAACGCCGACTCCGGCCGAACCCGCGGAGGTCGGCGCTGCACAACCACGGCTGGCCGTGACCTACGACGGCGGGATCCTCGTCGTCGACGCCACCAGCCTCGACGTGATCGAGGACCTGCCGCTGAACGGCTTCAATCGACTCAGCCCCGCAGGCGACGGCCGCCATGTGTTCGTCTCGACATCCGGCGGCTTCCGCGCACTCGACACGGGAAGCTGGTCCGAACCGCACGGCGATCACGCCCACCACTACGCCGGCGCCCCTTCCTGGACGACCGCGGAATACACGGCCGAGAAGCCCGGTCACGTCGTCCATCACGCCGACCGCACTGCGCTGTTCGACGACGGCACCGGACGGATCACCGTGTTCGACCCGGCCGACCTCGCGGACGGTACGCCCGCCGCCGACACGGTCGCCCTGCCCGACGCCCATCACGGCGTGGCGGTACCCCTGCCCGGCGGAGGACTCCTCGTCACACTCGGAAACAGCGACTCCCGCAACGGAATCGCCGTCCTCGATGCCGCCGGCACTGAGCTCACCCGAAACGAACAGTGCCCGGGTGTCCACGGCGAGGCAACTGCCCGCGACGCGATCGTCGTCGGTTGCCAGGACGGCATGCTCGTCTACCGCGGTGACACCATCACCAAGGTCGCTGCACCCGATCCGTACGGCCGGCTCGGCAATCAGGCCGGATCCGAGGACTCCGACATCGTTCTGGGCGACTACAAGACCGATCCGGAGGCCGAACTCGAACGGCCCGAACGTGTCGCCTTGGTGAACACGGTCACCTCGGACCTGCGACTGGTCGACCTCGGAACCAGTTACACGTTCCGGTCGCTGGGTCGCGGGCCGGAAGGCGAGGCGCTCGTCCTCGGCACCGACGGCAACCTGCACGTGATCGACGAACACACCGGCGAGGTGACCCGGAAGATCGCCGTGGTCGATCCGTGGACCGAACCGGACGAGTGGCAGCAGCCCCGGCCCGCGTTGAAGGTCGTGGGCGGCACCGCATTCGTCACCGAACCGGACGGCAACGAACTGCACGCCGTCGACCTCGCCACCGGCGCGATCACCACCGCCACCCTGCCGCAGACTCCGAACGAACTCAGCGGAACCTGATCGGCGGTCGATCCGGGCGAGCGGCACGACGGTGTTGCCGTCGGACCACACGACGGCACGAAGTACACGTTCTGGTCGGTCGAGCGGGGTGGAGGAATCCGCCGTTCATTCGGTAATCTATCTGACTCTAGATATTTCACTAGATACATGAATATTTAGGTGTTGTCGGCGGCTCCCACCACCGCGACTCACTGCACCGACCCGCCGATCGACCGATCCGTGCGACGATGAAGCCCGGTCACCGAAGCCCGACTTCTGGAGGTGCTCAGATCATGCCGGACACGATCGCGCATGACGTTCCCCTTGCACTCGGGAATCCCGAACTCGCTCGCCGACTCGCCGGCCGCCGACCGGCCGTGTTCCTCGACTACGACGGTGTCCTCACCCCGATCGTGGATCGCCCCGAAGATGCGATCATGTCGGATCATATGCGGGCCGTCGTGCGCGAACTCGCCACGCGCATGCCGGTGTGCGTCGTCACCGGCCGCGACCGGGTCGTCGCACAACACTTGATGGGCCTCGACAACCTCACCGTCGCGGGCAGTCACGGTTTCGACATCTGGACGCCGGAAGGCGGTTCGCTCTCCGACGCGCACGTCGCGCGCTACACCGATCTCATCGCGGAGGTCACCGAACGGCTCCGCACCGCGATCCACGAAATCCCCGGCGCGCACGTCGAACCCAAACGCGCATCCGTCGCACTGCACTACCGCCTCGCCGACCCCGCCGACCGCGAACGTATCTCGGTGACAGTGCAATCCGTGCTCGACGAATATTCGGACAGGGTGAAGGTCACACCCGGAAAAATGGTGTACGAGTTCGGCCCGAACGTCGACTGGAACAAGGGCAAGGCCGTGCTCTTCCTCATCGACGCACTCGGCCTCGCCGACGACGACGTGATTCCGCTCTATCTCGGTGACGACATCACCGACGAGTACGCGTTCGAGGCACTGCGCGACCGCGGGATGGGGATCCTCGTCGGCGACCCCGACGATCCCGACCTGGCGGGCCGGATCACAGCGGCCGACTATCTGCTGGCATCCGTCGACGAGGTGGAACGTTTCCTGGAAACCCTGACCTGATCATGTGCGGCGCGCAACCTGGAGGTGAAACACTGTGCAGGCTCCGGATTTCGGACTCGACTACGACCGTTTCGACAGCGCCACAGAAGGTTTACGGGAAGCGCTGACATCCACCGGCAACGGCTATTTCTGCACACGCGGCACCGCCGAGTGGGAGGACATGGGGCCGGTCCACTATCCAGGCACCTACGTGCACGGCATCTACAACCGCGAAACCACCATCATGGGTGGGCGCCCCGTCCTGAACGAGGACCTCGTCAACGTATCGAACTGGCTGGTTCTCAAACTGCGCATCGACGGTGAAGACGCGATCCGGCTCGACAACGTCGAACTGCTCGGATACCGCCACACCTACGACATCCGCTCGGCGACCGTGCTGCGCGAAATGACGTTCCGGGACCACTCCGGGCGTGAGACGACACTGCGGAGCCGTCGGTTCGTCAGCATGGCGGACAGCCACCAGGCCGCGATCGAATGGACCATCACCCCCGAGAACTGGTCGGGGCGAGTCGAAGTGGTGTCCGCACTCGACGGTCGGGTCACGAACCGGGTCGTGGCCCGCTACCGGCAACTCGAAGGCAGGCACCTGGACCCGGTCTCGCCGCGCACATTCAGCGACGAGACGATCGCCCTGCGTGTGCAGACACGACAATCCGATCTCTATGTGGCCGAAGCCGCGCGCACCCGGGTCTTCCGCGGAATCGACCGGGACAGCCCCTGCGAGGTGGACCGCAGCCTCTACCAGATGGAGGACTACATCCAGCAGGTGCTCGGCTTCGACGTCGAACGACGCAAACCTGTCCGGGTGGAGAAGATGGTGTCCCTGTATACCTCGCGGGACAACGCCATCACCGAACCGCTGGTCGCGGCGGGCACGCACGCGCTGCGCTATCCGGATTTCGCGACGGCCTTCGCCGACCATTGGGCCGCCTGGGACGAATTGTGGGACATCTGCGATGTGCAACTGCCCGGCGAGCCCCGCGCCCACCTGTTGCTGGGTCTGCACGTCGCACATGTCCTGCAGGTCTGCTCCCGGCATACCGCACGGCACGATGCGGGGGTCCCGGCGCGTGGTCTGAACGGCGAAGCATACCGAGGGCATGTGTTCTGGGACGAAATGTACGTCTACCCGTTTCTCAACCTGCGGATGCCGGAGGTGACCCGAAGCCTGATTCTCTACCGGTACCGACGCCTCGCCGAAGCACGGTGGGCCGCAGAGAAAGCCGGATTCAACGGCGCGATGTTCCCGTGGCAGAGCGGCAGCGACGGCACCGAAGAGACCCAGGAAGTGCATCTCAATCCTCTATCCGGACAGTGGGATCCCGACCTGAGCCGCAATCAGCGGCACATCAACGCGGCCATCTTCTACAACGTGTGGCGCTATCACCAGACCACCGACGACGCCGAGTTCCTCGCCGACTACGGCGCGGAACTCATGGTCGAGATCGCCCGGTTCTGGGCGTCGATCGCACACTGGAATCCGGAACGTGAGCGGTACGAAATCCACGGCGTGATGGGTCCGGACGAATTCCATGAACGCTATCCCGGCACCGACGAACCAGGCGTCCGCAACAACGCGTACACGAATGTGATGGTCGCATGGGTGATGGGGAGCGTACCGTCGATCCTCGGGACGCTGTCCACGATCCGGCGCACCGCGCTGCTGTCTCGCCTGGCGGTGTCCGACGACGAACTCATCCTGTGGGAGAACATGAGTCGACGCATGTTCGTACCGTTCCACTTGGGTGTGATCAGTCAGTTCGAGGGATACGACGAACTCGAGGAACTCGACTGGGATCACTATCGGGCCGGCTACCCCGACATCGGGCGCCTGGACCGGATCCTGCGCGCCGAAGGGGAAGATCCCAACCGCTACAAACTGGCGAAGCAGGCCGACACGGTGATGCTGTTCTTCCTGTTCGACTACGAGGAACTCGAACCGGTCTTCACCCGGCTCGGTTATCCCTTCGACCGGGACCTCGTGAATCGCACCATCGAGTACTACGACGCGCGGACCTCCCACGGTTCGACGCTGAGCCACGTGACGTTCGCGTCGGTCCTCGCCGACCTCGACCCGCTCGGTTCCTGGGAACGATTCATGGTGGCGCTCGAGAGCGACGTCAGCGACCTTCAAGGCGGCACCACCAAGGAAGGCATCCACATGGGTGTCATGTCCGGCACACTCGACGTGGTGCAGCGCACCTATGTCGGCGTTCGGGTCTGCGACGGTGTGCTCGTCTTCCGGCCACGGCTCGTCGATCGACTCGACGGCGTGTCCTTCTCGATCCGGTTCCGCGGCACGCCCCTGCGGGTACGCATCTCCGGTGGGGAACTGACCGTGCTCGCACAGGCCGAGGGATTCCACGTTCCGGTCCGGGTCGCGGTCGACGGCGAGGAACACGAACTCGGTCCCGGTGACAGCTGCGCGTTCGTGCTTGCTGCGCAACGATCGTCGACCGATCTGCACGCGCACGAGGTAACCCCGTGATCGCAGTCTCGTCCGGCTCCCGGTTGCGGCCCACCGGGTTCCGCGGCGCGATCTTCGATGTGGACGGCGTTCTCGTCGACTCTCCGCACGAGGTGGCGTGGCGGCAGGCGCTGGACGAACTGATGACCGGCGACTGGTCCGGCATCCGGGACTCGACGACATGGTCACCCCATGCGTTCACCTCGCATGTCTATCAACAGGTGCTGTCGGGAAAGCCCCGGCTGAGCGGGGCCCGGGCGGCGCTCGAGTACTTCCACGTGCCGGACACCGCCCCGGCGGGTGACGCCACACTCGCCGCGATCTACGCCGAGCGCAAACAGAACCTCATGACCCGGCTGATCGACGCGGCGGCGTTTGAGGCATATCCCGACGCGGTGCGGTTCGTGCTGGCCGTGCGCGCCGCGGGCATCCCGGTCGCTGCCGCGTCGTCGTCGAAGAACGCCGACCGGTTCCTGCGCGGCATCTCCCTCGACGACATCGTGGTCGCCGGCGAGGCGGCCGGCACCACGCTCCTCGATGTCTTCGATGCGAACCTGTCCGGACGAGATTTCGCCCGCGGCAAACCGGACCCGGAGATCTTCCTGACCGCCGCCGCGGAACTCGGCGCGTCGCCCGAGTCGTGTTTCGTCGTCGAAGACGCGGTGAGCGGGATCCTGGCCGCGAAGGCCGGGGGCATGGCCGCGCTGGCGGTCGCCCGCGCGGACGATGCCGAGGCACTGGTCGCGGCCCGCGCGGATCTGGTGGTGGGCTCGCTGGACGAGGTCGATCCCGATCGGTTACTCAACGGGGAACTGACTGTCCGAGATGTCTGAATGCAGCACATCGGAGGCGTAGTCGTCGACTTCCCACACGGGACTCGATGACAACGATTGCGTAACGTGACCGGGGTTCCATGCCGTGCGGCGCCTGTGCCGTCGCGAACCCAGGGGGTGCACGCTCGTGCTGTCGACCGAAATCCGAACCCGACCGGTGCAGACGGCGCTCACTGCGCTGGGGCTGGTTCTGTCGGCGATCGTCGTGACGATGCACCTGCACGATTCGGTGACGCAGTACCTGATGGACCTCGACGTGTTCCGGGATGCCGGCGACGCGTTCGTGCGTCACACCCCGCTGTACACGGAAGGTTTCCACACCAGTTCGGGCTTCCGCTTCATCTATCCGCCCGTCGCCGCATTCCTGTTCTCGGCGCTGACCGTGGTCGGCGCCACCACGATGCAATTCCTGTGGACGCTCGGCCTGATCGTGCTGGTCTGGTGGGTGCTCGAGGTCGCGCTGCAACGCATGCACGTCGAACGGGCGAACCTGCTGGCGACCGCCGCACTCGGACTGGCCCTGTGCCTCGAACCGATACGGTCCAACTTCGTGTTCGGACAGATCAACATCGTGCTCATGGCACTGGTCGTCGCCGACTGCCTCGGTGTGATCCCGAAACGGTTCCGCGGTGTCGGTATCGCACTCGCCGCAGCCGTCAAGATCACACCCGCAGCGTTCGGACTGCTGCTGTTGTTGCGCCGGGACCTGCCGTCGGTGGCCCGCGCCGCAGGCGGCTTCGTCGCGCTCGCCGCCTTCGGCTACTGGCTGCGACCCGAGTCGTCCGTCTACTTCTGGACCCACGAAGCGTGGGCCACCGACCGCGCCGGCGACCAGGAATTCTTCCGGAACCAGGCACTGACCGGTCTCATCGCGCGATTCGACTTCTCCGAGACGGTCACGAAGGGCCTGTGGGTGGTCGGTGCGGTCGTCATCGTCGCGGCGGCCGCGTGGGCAGCGAATCGTTTCCTCGGCGCGGACGAACCGGTCCTCGCGCTCGGTGTGATCGCACTCGCGACACTGCTCGCCGCCCCCATCGCCGTCACCCACCACTGGGCATACAGTGTGTTGCTCATCGCGATTCCCCTCGCGCCGCAGTACCGCCACTGGTGGCCGGTACTGCTGCCCGCCGCACTCGTGTTCCTCGTCGGACCGAACTACCTGCTCGTCGATGCGCCCTCGCACGGTTGGGTGGAGCAAATCGTCCTCGAAGTGCTGGGTAACTCCCAGTGCCTCGCCGCGATCGTGCTTCTGATCGCGGCGGTGGTCGCCGCACGGTCGCGCCGCGAATCCGAACCGACAGTCGGTGACGCACACGCCACCGATGAGGCGGTTCAACCCCAGAGCGCACCAGCCACCACGTAGGAAGCGGTACCCGCGACGGTGCTCAGCGCCGGGTTGCGGCGCCACAGATGCACGGTGACGGTCACGCCGAGTCCGATCACCGCGGGCAGCCACGTCGACGCGCCGGTATCACGCAACGTGTACATCACCAGGATCACCATCACCCCGGCCGGCATCGTCGTGCCGAGGAACTTCACCACCGCCGAATCGCGCAGGAACGCCAATGCGGCGAACGGCGCCGCGCGCAGTCCGACCGTGACCGCGAACATCACCAGCAGCGACGCCAGCACATAGCCTGCGCCCGGCACCGAATCAGGCATGAGATACCCGATTTCGGTAGACATACCGGACGATCAGCGCCGACACGAACAATCCGAGCGCGACCGGAAGCATGATGTCTTTCGTAAGCACCAGCGCCACCAACCCGCACACCAGGGCGATCGCGGGTGCAGGCAGGTCACGGTTGATGAGGAAGGCGTCGATCGCGAGCACTGTGCACAGCGCGGTGAGCGCGAATTCGAGCCCCGACAGGCCGGCCGGAATCGCGGACCCGATCAACGCCCCGATCGTGCCCGACGCCACCCACATCACCTGGCACAACACCTGGACGGTGAGGATCCGGGTGCCGGTCAACTCGTCGTGGGGTTTCGGGGCGACGATCGCGTACGACTCGTCGGTGAGTGCGTACACGCTGTAGATCCGTCCGATGCGACTGTGTATCGACCGGAGCGGGAAGCTCAGTCCGTAGAACACGTGCCGGAAGTTGATCAGCAGTGTCGCCGCGGCCAGCGACGCGAACGGGGTGACCGCGCCGATCAACCCGACCGCAAGGAACTCCATCGACCCGGCGTAGATGACGGTGGAGAAGATCGGTGCCCACCACCAGTCGAATCCGCCCTGGGTCAGAACCACCCCGAACGCCAGACCCAGCGGGATCTGAATCGTCCCGGGTTTGATGCGCACCTTCTTTCTTGGGAAGGTAATCCTTATGCCGAATGTCTATCCAGCCGAGGTGCGAGAGAAGGCCGTGCGCCTGGTCCTCGAACACCGTGGTGACTACGCCTCGGAATACGAGGCGATCCGCACAATCGCCGAACGGATGTCACTGAAGACGGAGACCGTACGGGTGTGGGTCCGCAAGGCCGAAGCGGCGGGTGGTGGCACC
>NZ_JBAQXC010000034.1:0-13251 GCF_049299235.1 Rhodococcus sp. (in: high G+C Gram-positive bacteria)
GCTCCGGAGGGCCCTGTGCTGGTGGTCTCGACGGTCGGCGCCGAACCGGTCGCGCCCGGCGGGTACGGGGCGGCACTGCTCCTCGACGGCTGGGCACTGCTGGGCCGCGCCGACCTGCGCGCCGCCGAAGAGACACTGCGGCGTTGGTTGACCGCGTCGTCGCTGGTCCGTCCGTTTCGGGACGGTGGTCAGGTCGTGGTCGTCGCGGATGCCGGGATCCCGACCGTGCAGGCGCTGGTGCGCTGGGATCCGGTCGGTCATGCGCGTTCGCAGTTCGACGAACGCGCCGAGGTCGGCTTCCCGCCGGTCGTGCACATGGCCGCGATCGACGGGTCCGCCGCTGCGGTCGCGGAACTGCTCGACGCCACGACGTTGCCGGACGATGCGGAGTTGCTCGGCCCGGTTCCGCTGCCTCCCGGCCAGCGACTGCCGTTCGGTGCGGACGACCCGGAGCCGGACGAGGTGCATCGCATGCTCGTGCGGGTGAGCCGAGTCCGCGGCAGAGTGCTGGGTCGCGCACTGCGCGATGCTCAGGCGGCCCGCACCGCCCGCCGCGCAGAGGGACCCCTGCGCGTCCAGATGGATCCGCCTCGGATCGGTTAGGCGGGGGGCTCCGCCCCCGTGTGCCTTTCGGGCCCTTCCCGGGGCCCAAAAGGCACACGGGCGCGTCAGCGCGCGTCGGCGGTCGGGAGGAGACGCTGGAGCACGTCGGAGAGCGTGATCAATCCGACCACCTGCCCACCGTCGGTGACGGTGGCGAGGTGATTGCGGGTGTCGCGCATGGTGCGCAACGCTTCGTACACCGGGACGGCAGCCTCGACGGTCAGCGCAGGCCGCATCAGGTCGGCGGCGCTCACTTCGGGGGTGCGGAGACTGTCGCGCACGTGCACGACCCCGTCGACCCGGCCGTTGCCACGTACCAGTAGCCGCAGATGCCCGGTCCGGCGGGCAGTGTCCCGAATCTGTGCCCCGGACGCGTCCGGTGGCACACTGCTCGGCCGGTCGTTCGGCGCGACGATGTCGCCGACCGTCAAGGCCTCCAACTCCAGGGCACTGGTCAGATGCCCGTGGTAGCGCTCGTCGAGAGTGCCGACGGTCGCCGAATGCTCGACCAGGTGCCGCAGCGCGTCCGGGTCCTGGCCGGTGGCGACCTGGTCGACCGGATCCACGCCGACCTTGCGCAGGCACCAGTTCGCCATCCGGTTGAGCTGGACGATGACCGGGCGGGTGAACCACATGAACACCCGCATCGGGACGGCCAGCATCGTCGCGGACTTCTCCGGGTGGGCGATCGCCCACGACTTCGGTGCCATCTCACCGACCACCAGGTGCAGGAACGTCACGATGATCAGCGCCAACACGAACCCGGCGACGTCCGCGAGCCACATCGGCGCACCCCATCCCGCGATGAGCGGCGTCAACCAGTGATGCACCGCCGGTTTGGTGACCGCCCCCAGCGCCAGCGTGCACACCGTGATGCCGAGCTGCGATCCGGCGAGCAGCACCGACAGTTCTGTCGCGCTGCGCAACGCCGCCCGCGCGGCGCGGCTGTGCTGGGCGGCGTCCTCCAAGCGGTGCCGACGTGCGGCGATCAGCGCGAACTCGACGGCGACGAAGAATGCGCTGGCCGCGATCAGCGCGACCGTCACGGCAAGCACGATCCAGGGGTTACTCATCGGTGCTCACCTCGGGGTCGGTGCGGACGGTGACGTGCAGCGACGACGGCACATGTTTGTCGACGGCGCGAACCTCGGCGACGAGGGTGCGATGGGGGATGTGGGCATCGCTCACCAGCTCGGCCGGGTCCGCGTTCAAGGTGATGTCGACGCGGTCGCCGATGTCGGGAAGCCCGCCGAACTCCGCGATGACCAGCCCGGCGAGGGTTTCGTAGTCGCCGTCGGGCAATGAATGACCGAGCGTGCGGCCGACCTCGTCGAGGTGTACGTCGCCGCGCATCGTCCAGCCGTCGCCGGTCTGCACGATCACCGCGGTGTCGGACTCCGGATCGTGTTCGTCGGCGATCTCGCCGACCAGTTCCTCGGCGATGTCCTCGACGGTGACAACGCCGGCGAAACCGCCGTACTCGTCGATGACCAGCGCCATCTCCTCGTTCGCCTCGGTGAGGCGGGCGAGAAGTTCCGGGAGCGGCAACGTCGTCGGGACGATCATGGCGGGCCGGTGCACGTCCCCGGCCGTGCCGTCGAATTCGTCGAGCGCGAGCAGATCGTGCAGGTGCACGACGCCGTGCAGGTCGTCGGTGGTGGTGCCGACCACCGGATACCGGGTGTGCCCGTCGCTCATCGTCGCGAGCACCCGTTCGACGGGCTCGTCGACATGCACGACATCGACCCGGGCTCGGGGAATCATGGCGTGCTCGGCAGTGCAGGTGGGAAAGTCGAGGATGCGATCGAGCAGTGTCGACAGCTCCGGTGGCAGATCCCCGGCGTCGCGGGACTCGGCGACGATGTGTTCGAGGTCGCGGGCCGTCGCCGAATGCTCCACGTCGTGCACCGGTTCGATACGCAGCATGCGCAGCAGCAGATTCGACGCGGCGTCGAATAGAGTGATCAACCAGCCGAACAGTTTGAGATACAGCGTGGTCGACAACGCGAGCCACCGGGCCACCGGTTCGGGTCGGGCGATGGCGAGGTTCTTCGGGAACAATTCGCCGAACACCATCTGCACCACGGTGGAGAACAACACCGCGAGCACGGTGCCGACGGCCACACCGACCGCTGTGGGAATTCCGATTCCGCCGAACAGGTCACCGAGGCCGCGCCCGATGAGGGGTTCGGCGACGTAGCCGACGAGCAGACCCGTGACGGTGATGCCGAGTTGGGCGCCGGACAGCATGAACGAAGTGCGGCGGGTGACGGCGAGGGCGCGAGCGGCGGTTGTGTCACCGGCTTCGGCGCGGGCTTTCAGGCGGGAACGGTCGACCGCCATGTACGCGAATTCCTGGGCCACGAAGTAGCCGGTGAGGGCGGTGATGGCGAGGACGACGAGGATTCCGAGGGCGACACCGAGGACCGTCAGCATTCGATCGCCGATCGGGCGGTGGCAGGGCTTTCGTCACGGTGGGTCGGGCGGGGTCTTCGAGGTTTGCGCTTGGCGCGTCGCATGGTTCTCTCTGTGATCGGGGACGGATGCCGTCATAGAATAGGACGAATTGCCCGAGTGGAAGGTTCCCAGGCCAACGCGAGGACGATTCCGGGTGGCCCCGTGCGCTCGGAATGGTGCCGTGTGATCGCGCGCATGCCGTCCGCGCCGGGCCGGTTCCCTTTAGAATCGTCGACAGGATTCTGCTGGCGCGATGGTGAGGCGTCCCAGCGGTCGAGGCAGGTCGAGAGGCGCGGGCATGGCCGGACGACGAATCATTTCGGTGCTGGTGGCCGCAGGGACGGCCTCGGTTGTCCTGATGGGCCCGGTGGGCCCGGCCGCCGCGGAACCCACCGAATCCACGTGGAGTGTGCCGCGCGACCCGGCGCCGCCCGCCGTGAGCTCCGCGCTCGCCGCGGCCTACGCGGACGACCACCCGGACGCGGCCCCGCCCGGCGCGAACGACTTCGACTGCGTCCCGTCCGTGCGTCACCCGCGCCCCGTGGTGCTCGCGCACGGAACCGACTCGAACAGCTACACCGACTTCGCCGCGCTCGCACCCCTGCTCGCCGAATCCGGGTGGTGTGTGTACGCGGTGAACTTCGGGAAGGCAGCCGGCGCCGACAACTATGGCACCGGGGACATCCGGGTCAGTGCACGGCAATTCGGGGACTTCGTGGACACCGTGCGCGCGGCGACCGGTGCGGCGGCCGTCGATGTCGTCGGGTTCTCGCAGGGTGCGACCGTCTCTCGTTACTACATCAACCGGCTCGGGGGAGCCGCGGCGGTCGATCGGTGGATCGGGCCGGCCTCGCCGAGTTACGGGGGTACCTTCTACGGGCTCGGTACCATCGCCGGACAGGTCCCGGGCGCGACCGCCGTGATCGCCGACGAATTCTCGGTTGCACTCGTGCAGCAGGCGCAGGGATCGGAATTGCTCACCGAACTCAACAACCCCGTCGATACCGTGCCCGGTGTCGAATACACGACGATCGGCAGCCGCGTCGACGAGGTGATCCAGCCGCCGGGCAACGTGGCCTTGCACGGCTCGGGCGCGGTGAATCTGGTGATCCAGGATCTGTGCCCGGACAACCTGACCGGCCATTTCAACATGCCGTACGACAACTTCTCGCTCGCGTTGATCCGGCAGACACTCGATCCGGACTCCTACGGCTCGGGTCCGTGCGTGCCCGTCGCGCTGGGGACCGGCATCCCCGAGGTGATCGTCCAGAGCAACTTCTGACGGCGCGTGCGCCGCGGTGTCCGATACCGGCCGTCGCGGTCCCTAGACTGTGGTGCACCATCGTCGAGATCCGGGAGCAGCATTCGTGACACTATCGGTCGTCCGGTACATCACCCCAGCGCGGCGCGACAGCCGGGTCCGGCGAATCCGGGCGGTGCTCTGACATGCGCGTCGTCTTCGCGGGAACCCCGGACCCCGCCGTTCCGTCGCTGCGCAGGCTGATCGACTCGGCCCGGCATCAGGTCGTCGCCGTCGTCACCCGGCCCGACACGGTCGCCGGTCGCGGCCGCAAGGTTGTGCGGTCCGCCGTCGGGCAACTCGCCGACGCCCACGGCATCGAAGTCCTCACCCCGAAATCCCCGCGCGACCCCGAGTTCGTGGCCCGACTCACCGAACTCGCCCCGGACTGCTGTCCGGTCGTCGCCTACGGCGCGCTGCTGCCTCAGCCGGTGCTCGACATCCCTGCCCACGGGTGGGTGAATCTGCACTTCTCGCTGCTGCCGGCATGGCGCGGCGCCGCCCCCGTGCAGGCCTCGATCGCGGCCGGTGACGACATCACCGGTGCCAGCACCTTCCGGCTCGAGGCCGGTCTCGACACCGGCCCCGTGTACGGGGTGGTCACCGAAACGATCCGCCCCACCGACACCGCAGGGGAACTGCTCGACAGACTCGCCGACTCCGGGGCAGGGCTGCTGTCGTCGACGCTGGACGGGCTCGAGGACTGCGTGCTCACCGCTGTCCCACAGGCCGCCGAGGGAGTGTCCTATGCGCCGAAGGTCACCGTCGACTCCGCCCGGATCACCTGGACGTCTCCCGCGCACGTCGTCGACCGGCGGATCCGAGCGGTGACCCCGGCGCCCGGCGCGTGGACCATGATCGGTGACCTTCGGGTGAAGATCGGTCCGGTGACTGTCACCGACGAGGGACTCGACCCGGGGAAGATCGACGTCCGCAAGGACGGGGTGCTCGTCGGTACGGCCACCACGGCGGTGCGGCTCGGGCAGGTACAACCACCCGGCAAGAAGCCGATGATCGCCGCGGACTGGGCTCGCGGCGCCCGACTCGACGACAAGGTGCGTGCGCAGTGACCGAATCCCGCAAGCCGGCCCGCCGATCGCACCGCGGCCCCGGCGACCGCAACAACAAGCCACGGCAGGCGCGTCGGCCCTCCCCGTCCGACGTCGACCCGGCGCGCGTGGCTGCCCGCGATGTGTTGCGGGCGGTACGCGAGCGCGACGCCTACGCGAACCTCGTGCTGCCCGGGCTCCTGCGTGAGCGTCGCCTGGATACCCGGGATGCGGCGCTGGCCACCGAACTGACCTACGGCGCCGCTCGCGCACAGGGCCTGCTCGACGCCGTCATCGCTTCCGCCGCCGATCGTCCTGTCGACGAGATCGACGGCCCGTTGCTCGACGCACTGCGGTTGGGTGCCTATCAGTTGCTGCGCACCCGCGTCGCCCCGCACGCCGCCGTCGCCACCAGTGTCGACCTTGTCCGATCCGAATTCGGTTCCGGCAGAGCCGGATTCGTCAACGCTGTGTTGCGCCGCGTGTCGGAGCGGAACGAGGAGGAGTGGGTCACGGCACTCGCCCCGGATCCCGAACGCGATCCGGTCGGTCACCTTGCATTCCGGTATCCGCACCCGCTGTGGATCGCGCAGGCCTTCGCGAATTCGCTCGGCGCCGACGCGGGAGAGCTTCGGGAAGTCCTCGCCGCCGACGACGCCCGGCCCATCGTGCACCTGGTGGCGCGGCCCGGCGTCATCACCGCCGAGGAACTCGCACTCGCAACCGGGGGAGAGATCGGCCCGTGGTCGCCGTACGCGGTGCACCTCGAACACGGCGATCCCGGTCGCCTCGACGCGGTGCGCGAAGGCATGGCCGCGGTGCAGGACGAGGGCAGCCAGCTCGTCGCCCGTGCGTTGACGCTCGCGCCGCTGGACGGCGACGACACCGGTCGCTGGCTCGACCTGTGCGCAGGCCCAGGCGGCAAAGCCGCACTGCTCGGTGCCCTCGCGGACCTCGACGGGTTCACCGTCGACGCGGTCGAACCGGTCGAGCACCGCGCCGAACTGGTGCGCAAGACCACCCGCGACCTACCCGTCACGGTGCACGTCGCAGACGGGCGCGATCCCGGCCTCGACGGCGGCTACGACCGGATCCTCGTCGACGCTCCCTGCACCGGTCTCGGCGCGTTGCGTCGTCGCCCCGAGGCCCGCTGGCGGCGCAAACCCGGCGACGTCGCCGACCTCGTTCGGTTGCAGAAGGAACTGCTGTCGTCGGCGATCGAACTGCTGCGACCCGGCGGCGTCGTGCTGTACGCGACGTGTTCGCCGCACGTGTCCGAAACCGTCGCGGTCGTCGCCGACGCGGTGCGCCGGCACGGGGTCGAACAACTCGACACCCGCGAACTCGTGCCGGGAGTGCCACAACTGGGGTCCGGACCCGGAGTCCAGTTGTGGCCGCACCGACACGGCACCGACGCGATGTTCATGGCGGCCCTACGCAAACCCGTCGACTGACCCCCGGGTGAGGGGACCATTCACCCGGCCAGACCGAATGATGGTTCCCCTCACCCGAACTCGGATGAAAGGACAGCTCGTGCCCGACATCGTCACGCTGACTCTCAACCCGGCGCTCGACGTCACCACCTTCGCCGACGAGGTCGTGCCGACCCGGAAGCTACGGTGCGACGAACCGTTCTACGATGCCGGCGGGGGCGGGGTGAACGTGGCGAAGGTCGCGCGCGTGCTCGGTGCGTCCGCCGCGGCGGTGTACCCGGCGGGCGGGGTCCGCGGCAGGCAGATGAGCGGATTGCTCGACGACGACGACGTCGAAGAGCACATCGTGGACATCGCCGACGACACCCGCGAGTGCTTCACCGCCATCGACCGCAGCAGCGGCAACGAATACCGTTTCGTCACCCCGGGTCCCGAGTTGACCGCCGACGAACAAGAACGCTGCCTCGAGGCGCTGGTCACCGCCGCAGCGGACGCCCGCTACCTCGTCGCCAGCGGTAGCTTCCCGCCCGGCGTGCCCGGCGCGTTCGTGCGGCGCATCGCGGAGGTCGCGCACAAGGTCGGTGCCCGCTTCGTACTCGACTCGTCCGGCGACGCGCTGACCAGCATCGAATCGGGGGTGTTCCTCGTCAAACCGAGCCTCGACGAACTGTGCGAATGGGTCGGCCGGGACCTGCCGGACACTGCGACACGGACCGAAGCGGCCCGCGAACTCGTCGATGCCGGGGTCGCCGAGATCGTGGTGGTCTCCCTCGGCGCACACGGCGCGATCATGGTGTCCGCCGACGACGCGGTGCAGGTACCGGCACTGGATGTACCGGTGCGCAGTGCCGTCGGTGCGGGCGACAGCATGGTCGCGGGACTGGTGGTGGGTCTGCTGCAGGAACGGTCGCTGCGCGATGCGCTCGCGCTCGGCATCGCCTGCGGTTCGGCGGCACTACTGACCGCGGGCAGTCACGTGTGCCGACGCGAGGACATCGACCGGTTCGACGAACTCGCCCGGTCCCGCTGACGGGAAGGGCGGCGTCACTCGTACAGCCCGCGGCGTCGGTGCAGGCGCCCGTCCTCGTCGATCTCGACGACCGTGTCGACGCCGATGCGGTCGAGGAACCCGAAGTCGTGGCTGACGATCAGCAACGCCCCGCGATAGACGTCGAGAGCATCGGCGAGCTGTTCGACACTGGCGATGTCCAGATTGTTCGTCGGTTCGTCCAGCACCAGCAGCTGTGCCGGGGGCTCGGCGAGGAGCAGCCGCGCGAGCGCGACACGGAACCGCTCGCCCCCGGACAGTGTGTGGACCGGGCGATCCGGGCTGTCGCCGCGCAGCAGCAGCCGGGCGAGCTGATTGCGGATCGTGCCTGCCGGCGTCTCGGGAGCGACGGCCTGCACATTTGCGATCGCGCTCGCGGCGTCGTCGAGGCCGTCGAGGCGTTGCGGGAGATAACCGACCAGCTCGGTCAGGAGACGTCCGTGCGGCCGGCCCGGTACCGGATCGGTGCGGCGCACGAGTTGCTCGAGCAGCGTGCTCTTCCCGGTCCCGTTCGCCCCGACGAGCGCTACCCGTTCGGGACCCTGCACGACGACGGTGTGGTCGCGGTCGTGGAGCTCGGCGAGCCGTCGCCCGCGCGGCACGTCGGGATCGGGCAGGACCAGGCGGATGTGTTCGGCCTCGCGCACCCGGGCGTCGGCGATGTCGACGGCGGATTGGGCGGCCCGGACCTTGTCGTCGAGCGTCGAGCGCAGTGAGCCCGCCGAATTCTGGGCCCGGCTCGCGCGGTTGCCCGCCAGGATCTTCGGAATACCACCGTCTTTCTGGGTCTTTCGTGCGGTCCGTTCCCGGCGCGCCAGCTTCGTCTCGGCCTCGACGCGCTGTCGCTTCTCGACCGTCAGTGCCTGCTGTGCGGCGCGAGCGGCCTGCACCGCGGCGGTCTGCTCCTGCTCCCGATGCTCCTTCCATGCGCTGTAGGGACCGCCGAACGTATCGAGGGTGCCCTCGTGCAGTTCGGTGGTGTTCTCCATGCGTTCCAGCAGTTCGAGGTCGTGGCTGACCACCACGAGCGTTCCTGGCCACCGGTCGACGACGTCGGCGAGCGCGGCGCGGGTGCGCCGGTCGAGGTTGTTGGTCGGCTCGTCGAGCAGTGTGATCGGGGTACGGCGGATGTACAGCCCGGTGAGCGCGATGAGCATCGCCTCGCCACCGGACACCTCTGCCACCCGCCGGTCGAGATCTGCGGCACCGAACCCGATCCGGTTCAGCGATTCGTCGGCACGCGATTCGATGTCCCAGTCGTCGCCGACGGTGTCGAAGTGGCGTTCGTCGGCGTCGCCGGATTCGATGGCGCGGATCGCGGCGAGAATCCTGTCGATCCCGAGAAGGTCGGCGACGGTCGTCTCGTGCCGGAGCGTGAGGGTCTGCGGCAGATACCCGACCGTGCCGACGGTGTCGATCCGGCCGGAGGTCGGCTGCAGGACACCGGCGATCAGCCGCAGCAACGTCGACTTCCCGGTGCCGTTGCGGCCGATCAGGCCGGTACGGCCGACGCCGAACGTGCCGTCGAGGTGGGAGAGCGCGACGATGCCGTCGGGCCATTCGAAGGTCAGATCGCGGAGGGTGATCGCGGGGAGGGTGGACATCGTGGTGCACTCGATTCTTCCGCCGACGAGGGACGGACGTCGCAGGGATCGGTCGCGTGACGGCGGCGACCGGGAGGCCACCGGCCGCGGAGGACCGAACCGCTGCGGTGCGACGGTCGATCGAGGATCGACGGCGCGGCTTCTCGCAGACGAGGTGCGGGGCCGAGGCCGGTGCGGTGCGAACATGCCGGGAAGTCACGCGGAGCCGTCGACGCCTGGACGGGCGGACGGGTGCCGCTGCGCTGTGACGCGAGCGATCGTCGGCGCGGGCGATTCCCGCGCGGAGGAAAGCCACCGGCAGTCCGGTGGCTAGATTCTGTCGACCTCGATTTCCACGACCACGACTGTACACAGAGGACGGAACCGGGCGGGCCACCCGGCGCGTCCGCATCGTGCCGGACGGCCAGCGGCAGAAGCTGCCCGCCCGCGAACGAGCACTCCGATCCCGCAGGTCACCGCCCGGATCGGGCGCGATCGAGCACGATGCGCTGCTCGGCTCGCGCGACGGTACGACGGGTCACCGCCGCCGCATCGGGTGTCACCGACACCGAGGTGATGCCACGCCGCACCAGGTGCTCGGCGAGTTCGGTGTTCGTCGACACCGCCTGGCCGCACAACGACGTCGTCAATCCGGCCGCCGTCGCGCGGTCGATGATCGAATCGATCGCGTCGAGCACCGCCGGATCCATCGTGTCGAACACGTCCCGGCACACCTCCGAATCGCGGTCCACACCCAGCATCAACTGGGTCAGATCGTTGCTGCCGATCGACACCCCGTCGATACCGAGCCGCGCGTATTCCGGCAGCCAATAGACCACCGACGGCACCTCGGCCATGATCCACCGCAGCATCGCGCGGTCCGCGCCGAGCGGATGCGCGTCCAGTTGGGCCAGGCACTCGCGCAACTCCCAGCGGGTTCGCACGAACGGAATCATCAGATGCACGTTCGGATGCTGCGCCCGCACCCGGTGCAACACATCCAGATCCAGGGCGAACAGTTCCGGATCGCGGACATACCGGAAACATCCGCGATACCCGATCATCGGATTTTCCTCGTGGGGCTCGACCTCACCGCCGACGAGATCGGCGAACTCGTTGCTGCGCAGATCGATTGCCCGGTACACCACCGGTCGGGGCGCGAACGCCGCCGCGATGGTCGCGACCCCGCGGGCCATCTGGGTCACGTACTCGTCGCGCCGACCTTGCGCGATCATGTGCCCCGGATGTTCCCCGGCGAGCGCATCGGTGATCATGAATTCGGCGCGCAGCAGACCCACCCCGTCCAGATCGGTCGCCGCGACGGCGGCCGCCGCATCCGGGGTCGCGAGGTTGACGTACACGGCGGTCGCGGTGACCGGGGCCGCCGCGACCGAGGCTGCCGCGGGGACAGGCACCGCCGCGGTGTCGCGCGTGGGCGTGTGTGCTGCGCCGTCGAACACCGCACCGCTGTCCCCGTCGACCGTGACGACCTGTCCGTCCAGCAGCGAGGTCGTCGCCGTCCGGGCCCCCACCACCACCGGCTTCCCCAACTCGCGCCCGACGATCGCGGCGTGACAGGTGATACCGCCGCCGTCGGTGACGATGCCGCCGGCGCGCCGCAGGATCGGCAACCAGTCCGGCCGGGTCATCGGTGCCACCAGGATCTCCCCGGCGGCGAGTCCGGCACCGTCACCCGGATCGTGCAGCACCCGCACCTTGCCGGTCGCGACACCCGGTCCTGCACCGAGACCGGTGAGCAATGGCACGTCCCCGTCCCCGTCCTCGTCCTCGTCGGCTCGCGACACGGACGTGCCGGAGGTGTCGAGTGTGGTGATCGGCCGGGTCTGCACGATCCACACGTCGCCGTCGGCGATCGCGAACTCGAGGTCCTGCGGGCGGCCGTAGTGTGCCTCGATGTCGACAGCCAGCCGTGCCACCCGGCCGAGCAGATCCTCGTCGAGGACCCGCGTGCCGGCGTGTGGATCCACCGCGATCCGGTCCTCACCGGTCGCGGTCGACGAGATCGCGAACTCCTGATGCCCGCGATGCACGTCGAGGACCCGCAGATCGTCCTTCGCCACCACATAGGTGTCCGGTTCGACCTGGCCGCCCACGACGACCTCACCGAGACCGAGCGCGGCCTCGACGACGATGCGGTCACGGTCCCCGGTGCGTGGGTCCGCAGTGAACGCCACCCCGGACGCCTCCGACCGGATCATCGCCTGCACGACCACCGCGATCGACGGTTCGTCGTTCACCCCGCGCAATCCGCGGTAGGTGCGGGCACGCGGCGACCACAGCGACGCCCAGCAGGACTGCACCGCCCGCACGACCGCGTCCGCGCCGATCACGTTGGTGTACGACTCGTGGATGCCCGCGAAGGAGGTGTCGGCAGCGTCCTCGGCAGGCGCGGACGACCGCACCGCGACCGGCACGTCCGAGCCGAGCCGGGCGTAGGCGGCGACAATGTCCGCGCGCAGATCGCCGGGGACGGTCGCGCCGGTCACCAGCGCGGCGAGCTCCTCCGATTCGCGCAGCAGCACTTGTTCGGGGACGTCCTCGCCCGGCGCCGATTCGTGACGCAGCCGCTCGCGCAGGGCGTTCGCGTCCAGCGCATCCAGGTACGCGTCGATGGTGAGAGCGAACGCGGCGGGCACCGGAAACCCGGCGCGAGTCAATTCGCCGAGGTTTGCGGATTTGCCGCCGACCGTCGGTGCGTCCGCTGGACCCACCTCGTCGATCGGCCGAACCCACCGTCTCGATGATCCGGAATTCGGTGCCATGGCGCCCTCCCTGCCGTCGCGGACCCGGTGCTTCCGGTTCCACTGTCCCCGAAACCGAGTGCGGATCGTCCCACTTCGCGGATCGTCCCACTTCACCGAATCACCACTCGGCAGCCCGGACCAGAGGCGATGGTCCCGAGCAGACCTCGGGACCGCCGCGAACCGGATGCGCGGTCGGGTCGGCGGCCCCGACTAGACTCGACCGCCGTGGCCCAACCGATGATCGCTCCGTCCATCCTGTCCGCGGATTTCGCACGCCTGGCCGACGAGGCCGCCGCCGTCGCCGGCGCCGACTGGCTCCACGTCGACGTCATGGACGCGCATTTCGTGCCCAATCTGACGCTCGGGTTGCCGGTCGTGCAGTCGCTGCTCGGCGCCACCGACATCCCGCTGGACTGTCACCTGATGATCGAGAATCCGGGACGATGGGCGCCGCCGTACGCGGAGGCAGGCGCCCACAACGTCACCTTCCACGCCGAAGCCACCGACGATCCGATCGCGGTCGCCCGTGATATTCGTGCGGCCGGCGCGAAGGCCGGGCTGTCCGTCAAGCCGGGCACCCCGATCGAGCCGTACCTCGAGATCCTGAAGGATTTCGACACGCTGCTGGTGATGAGCGTCGAACCAGGCTTCGGGGGCCAGTCGTTCATTCCCGACGTGCTCGGCAAGGCCCGCGCGGTACGACGTCTCGTCGATTCCGGGGAATTGACGCTGCTCGTGGAGATCGACGGCGGCATCAACGCCGACACCATCGAGGCCGCCGCCGAGGCCGGTGTCGACTGCTTCGTCGCAGGCTCCGCGGTGTACGGCACCGCGGACCCGGCGGAGGCCGTTCGCAAGTTGCGCGCCCGGGCCGGTGCTGCCTCCGCGCACCTCACCGTGGCCCCGTGAACACATGACCGATCCGGTGCTCGCCGAAGCGCTCCAGCGAGCCGTCGACGCGTCGGAGGACGTGCGGGGGCGCACCAGCCCGACCCCACCGGTCGGGGCCGCCG
>NZ_JBAQXC010000035.1:0-6061 GCF_049299235.1 Rhodococcus sp. (in: high G+C Gram-positive bacteria)
CTCGGCACACACCACGGCGGCGAGCGCCGCGTTGGCAATGTTGTAGTGGCCGGGCAGACGCACCCGGACCCGGTGGGCAGTCCCATCGGGGCCGGTCAGGGTGAAACTCTGCGAACCGTCGGCGGCAGCGACCTCGTCGGCGGCGGTCCAGTCCGCGGCAGGCGCCGATGCGACGGTTGCGACGGTCCGGGTCGTGTCGGGGTTCGCCTCGCGCGCGATGTCGGCCATGCGGGCACCCCACTCGTCGTCGACGCACACCACGGCGCGCGATGCGCTGTGCGGTGACCCGCCGGCGAAGAGCAGTGCCTTCGCTGCGAAGTAGTCGTCGAGGTCCTTGTGGAAGTCGAGGTGGTCCTGCGACAGATTGGTGAATGCGCCGACCGCGAATCGGACGCCGCCGACCCGGCCGAGGGCCAGCGCGTGGCTCGACACTTCCATCACGACCGTGTCGATACCGCGTTCGAGCATCGCGGCGAACAGTGCGTGGAGTTGCGGGGCCTCCGGGGTGGTGAGCGCACTGGGGACACGACGGCCCGCGATGCGCGTTTCCACCGTTCCCACCAATCCGGTGGACCGTCCGGTCGCGGACAACCCGGCCTCGACCAGGTACGCGGTGGTGGTTTTGCCGGAGGTGCCGGTGATGCCGATGACCTGCATGCGACGCGACGGGTGGCCGTAGACGACCGCGGACACCTCCCCGAGCACCGACCGCGGATCATCGTGCACGAGAACGGTGGTGGGCGCGGTGACCGCCGCGGCCACGAGGTCGCGGCCCGCCGCATCCGTGAGCACTGCGACGGCACCGCGTTCGAACGCCGTCGCGGCGAACTGCGCGCCGTGTGCGTGGGCGCCGGGCAGTGCCGCGAACAGATCGCCCGGTAGTACCGCCTGGGCGCGGAGGTCGACGCCGGTGACGACGCCCACCGTATCGGTAGCGCCCGCGAAATCGGTGGTGGTCGTGACGTCGGCGGGTACCACGATCGTGCAGTCGGCGCCGATCGCATCGGCCAGTTCCCGGAGTCGGGTCGCCGGTGGATGTTCGGGTCTCAGTCCCTCCACGGGAGGGGTCGGATCCGGACTCGGGGACACAGGCACCAGGTTCCTCTCGCTCTGCCGCAGCGGCCTTTGCAGTCGCTGGTCGTCCGTACTTCCGGGACGCCCTTCGTCCGTCCTGCCGGGACACTCCCGACGTGACACGTTACCGACACCGGAACAGCCGTTCGAACAGGGTCACCGCTCAATCGACCTGCAGGATCAGCTTGCTGCCGGGGTCCGCCGACAACGGCACGTTCTGACGCTGCAACATCCACGCGGCGATGTCGTGGAACAGCGGTGCCGCGGACTGGCCACCGCTGCCGTCGGCACTGCGCTTCGGCGCATCCATCATGATCCCGATCACGAACCGCGGATCGTCGGCCGGGGCTATTCCGGCGAAAGTGATCCAGTATTCGGAGTTCGAATAGCACTTGCAGTTCTGGTCGATCTGCTGGGCGGTGCCGGTCTTGCCGCTGATCTGGTATCCCTCGATCGCGGCGGGTGTGCCGGTGCCACGCTGGTTGCCGGTGTCGTCCTGCACGACGGACCGGAACATGTCGCGGACGGTCGCGGCGGTCTGGGCCCCGACGACCCGCACAGGTTCCGGACGCGGTGTTTCGGTTCGGGTTCCGTCGGGGGCTATCGTCGCGCGGACGATGCGAGGGGCGATGCGCTCACCGTCGTTGGCGATGGCCTGGTAGATCCCAGCCATCTGGAGCAGCGTCATCGACAGCCCCTGACCGATCGGCAGGTTCGCGAACGTACCGCCGGACCACTGCTCACGGTTGGGGACCAGCCCGTCGGATTCGCCCGGCAACCCGACGTCGGTGCGGTGACCGAGCCCGAACAGATCGAGCATCTGCGCGAAGCGATCCTCGCCGACCCGTTGGGCCAGCATCAGCGTGCCCACATTCGAGGACTTCCCGAAGATGCCGGTGGTGGTGTAGGGCACGACGCCGTGATCCCAGGCGTCCTTGACGGTGACACCCGACATCGTGATCGACCCGGGCACCTGCAACACCTCGTCGGGGGTGGTCAGACCGTCTTCGATGGCGGCAGCAGCGGTGATGATCTTGTTCACCGAGCCGGGTTCGAACGGCGAACTCACCGCGAGGTTGCCGAGTTCCGCGTCGGATTGCTTGTCGATACCGACAGCGGGATTGAACGTGCTGTCGTTCGCCATCGCCACGACTTCCCCGGTCTGCACATCCAGGACGACCGCGGACACGTTCTTCGCCTCCGAGAGGTCCCTCGCACGCTGAACCTGGTGCTGCACGTAGTACTGGATGTCGGAATCGATGGTCAGCTCGACGGCCGACCCGTCCACGGCGGCCTGCCTGTCCCGCCAACTACCGGGGATCACGGCGCCGTCGGAACCCCGGTCGTAGGTAGACGAACCGTCGGTACCTGCCAGCGTCGCATCCATCGACGATTCGAGTCCGAGCAGTCCGTGGCCGTCCCAGCCGGTCGCACCGACGATGTTCGCTCCGAGCGACCCGCCCGGATACAACCGGATGTCCTGGCGTTCGAGGCCGACCTTGTCGTATTCGTCGACAATGGCCGCCGCCACTCCGGGATCGACTCCGCGCGCAAGATAGACGAAGGTTTCGTTGCTTTCGAGCTTCGCGAGGACACTCTTCTCCGGTGCCGCGTCGCCCAGCGCATCGTGCACCGCGCTCGCAACGCCCTTCAGATAGTCACCGGTCTCCGGTTTCGACGGATCGTCCGCGTGGGCTTCGTCGAGTTCGCTACGCACCCGCTGCGGCTGGAACGTGAGGGCTTTCGCTTCCATCGTGTAGGCCAGCGGAGCACCGTTCCGATCGGCGATGGTTCCACGGGTGGCCGGTTCCACCAAGCGGGTCGTGCGCTGGTTCGCGGATTCCGCGGTCAGGGCCGGTGCCTGCACCACCTGAATCCACAGCAGCATCACCGCGGCGAGCGCGAGCGCACCGAACATCGCTGCGCGACCGACGCGGTTCCGAAATCCGAAGTCGGTGGTGTAGGCCGCGGCAGGCGACCGGCGGGACCCCGCACCTCCGGGCGGACCGGAACGGCGGGGTGCAGGTGTGCGGTTGCGCCCCGGCCCGCGAGGTCGGGTGCCTCGGCTCACCGGCGCCCATCCTCGGGGGTCACGGGCGTCAATTGTTCCGTCTGGGGCGGTACGACCGCGGCATTGCCGTCGACCGGCGTGGCGGCCGCGTCCGGCACGAGTGCGGGAACCTGCGGTGCACCCGGCGCGGGAGCGACCTCGACTACCGACACGGGTGCCTGCGCGGATGGATTCACCGGAACCTGCACGGGCGCCGGGGCTTCCGCCCGGTTGCCACCGACGGGAACCGGGCGCGGATTCTCGGCGCCGGCACTGCCCGCGAGCGGCGCGGGTCCGGTTCGGTCGGCGACGTTCGGCGTATTCAACGGCGCCGCGGGCACACCCTGTGCCACCGTCGGCGTGCCGACGACCTGGACCGAGCCGTCGTCACCGACGACGATGCGGGCGACCTCCCCCGTCGGTATCATGCCGAGTTCGGCGGCTCGTACCGCGAGTACCGGCGCGGAGTTGCCGGCTTCCACGTCGCGCTGCAGCACGGCACGTTCCTGCATCAGGGTCTCGTTGTACGCCCGAGCGGCACTGAGCTGGTAGGAATCTTCCGCCGCCCTGGTCGTGAGCAGCAATGTGACGGCCATGCCGACGCCGAGCAGCGCGAGGATGGTTGCGACGAACGGGATTCGGGTGGCGACCTTCGGCTGCGGTGTCGCGGTCGCCGATCCCCGCGACTCGCCGTTCCCACCGACTTGCGCTGCACGCTGATTCCGCCGCTGGTACGCACGTTGGGCCGCAGTGGTTCGCGTCGAACGGCGCAGCGGGGATGCCACCTGAACGGTCATCGGTTACCTCCTGGCGATTCGTTCTGCGGCACGCAGGCGTACGGGCGCCGAGCGTGGATTGCTCTCCATTTCGTGTTCCGAGGCTCGTTCCGCACCTCGGGTGAGGATCTTCAGTTCCGGGCCCATGCCCGGCAACTCGATCGGCAATCCTTCGGGACTCCTCGATTTCGAGCGCGGTGCGAGTTCCTGCTTGACGACACGATCCTCGAGGGATTGATACGACATGAACACCACGCGCCCGCCGACGGCAATCGCGTCGAGAGCGTCCGGGACGGCCGCACGGAGCGAGTCGAGTTCGGCATTGACCTCCACGCGCAACGCCTGAAAGGTGCGCTTTGCAGGATGCCCGCCGGTGCGGCGTGACGCGGCGGGAATAGTCCGGTAGAGCAGTTCGACGAGTTGACCACTGGTCCGGAAGGGTGCCTTGTCGCGGGCACGGACGATCTCGGAGGCGATCTTTCCCGCGAACCGTTCCTCCCCGTAGGTGCTGAGGATGCGGGCGAGGTCGCCGTGACCGTACGTGTTGAGCACGTCTGCAGCGGTGATGCCGCCGGTCGGGTCCATCCGCATGTCGAGTGGCGCATCCTTGGAATACGCAAATCCGCGGTCTGCCTCGTCCAACTGCATCGAGGAGACACCGAGGTCGAAGAGAATCGCGTGTACCGACCCGATTCGGTCGAGCCCACATTCAGCAAGCGCATCCGCGATCCCGTCGTAGCGGATGTGGACGAAATCGGTCCGCCCCGCGAACGGCGCGAGCCGTGCCTGCGCAATCGCGAGGGCGTCGGGGTCACGATCGAGACCGATCAGACGCAGACCGGGGTAGGTCCGCAGGAAGTGCTCGGCGTGGCCACCGAGACCGAGGGTCGCATCGACGTACACGGCACCGGCGCCGCCGGGTCCAGCCGCGTCGATCGCCGGCCCGAGGAGTTCGTCTGCCCGCTCGAGCAGCACTGGAACGTGTGCGAAACCATCGGCGGGGGCGTCACCGGCTGCGCCGGACTTCGCGTCGTCCTCGCCGTCCACCATGCTTCCTCCGGGTCCTGTTCGGTCGATTCGGAACAATTCGAGTCGTGCACATCGAGGCATGCACATCGAGGCATGCACATCGAGTCGTCGGCGAACGGTCGCCGGGCTCCGATACACCGGCGGCGAATGCATCGAGGTCTCTGTCCGATTCAGGGACCTGGCGCTGGGGAAGTGCGTCAGGGCTCCTTCGCCGAACCTGGCGCTGGGGAAGTGCGTCAGGGTCGGGTCTCGGGCAGAGGCCTCGCGGCACTCGCCGGGCGACCGCAGCAACGGTTACAGGATGTCTTGCAGCGCTTCGTCCCTCGCCTCCGAAAACTCCTCCTCGTGCTCGGCGAGGTAGGTTTCCCACGCCGTCGCGTCCCAAATCTCGAGGTGTTTGATCGCGCCGATCACGACGCAGTCCTTGGTGAGTCCGGCATATGTGCGGTGCGCCGCGGAGAGCGTGACCCGCCCCTGCGCGTCGGGTCGCTGCTCATCGGTGCCGGACGCCAGGCTGCGTAGAAATGCGCGAGCCTGCGGGTTGCTGCGCGATGCCGCCGCTGCTCGCTCGGCGAGTGCCGCGAACTCGTCGCGCGGAAAGACGGTCAGGCTGTGGTCCTGCCCTTTGGTGATCATCAGCCCTCCCGCCAGTTCGTCTCGATACTTCGCCGGCAGCGTCAGCCGACCCTTGTCATCCAGCTTCGGCGTGTGGGTACCGAGAAACACTCGACACCCCCGCCCGTGTCGGCCGGACCCTTCGTTTCCGACGGCGCAATCCGCGTTGCTCCGCCGCGCCCCACAGTACCCCACTTTGCCCCACTCGCCGTCCACTACGAGCCCGAATCGCCGGGCGTTTCGCCTGTAATTGCTGCTCACCGACGGTGGGGCGGAGTGGCGGCGACAGCGCATGATGCACCCGACGGGAACCGGCGGACCGACACATGTTCGAGCAGGCACCGAATGCAATCGAAAAAGCGCAGGTCGCTTCGGCCACGGACATGGCCGCATCGAACCCTGCCGCGCGGCATCCGGACACGGTGGGGAGATGTGGAGGCGATACAGGTAGGACCGGAGGACGTCCCCGACGCATCCGGCGCGGAACAACGAACGGCGCGACCCCACTGCAGTGGGG
>NZ_JBAQXC010000036.1:0-2552 GCF_049299235.1 Rhodococcus sp. (in: high G+C Gram-positive bacteria)
CATCAGCGCCGCGAACCCGACCATCGGCGCGGTACCCGGTTCGGACATCGGCGGTCCGGACTGCGCACCGAACCACGCGAGCGCGGCCTTGAGGGGTTCGTCGTCGAAGTACTCGTCGAGCAGTGCGTCACCGGAGGCCAGGAACCGGCGGGACAGGTCGCTGCCACCGCCGCCGGTGTCCAGCCCCCAGAAGGACGAGACGAGGTGCCTGCCGGTGGGCGGTGCAGAGAACGAGCGCATGACGGCGGCGCTGCGCGGACCCCACACGGCGACGAAACGTCGGTAGGCGTCGGCCTCGCGTGGCCCGCAGGCGTCGTCGATCGACCGGCAGGTGCGGTCGAGGTCGCGGTGGAAGACGATGCCGGGACGGTCGCCTGCCGGTGGGGCAGGCGCGTATGCCCACGGATCGCAGTCCAGGTAGCGCAGCCCGAAACGGTCGAGTTCCAGTTCTTCGAGGATGCCGGTGTGCCGGATCATGATGTGGGCGGACGAGCCGCGGTCGACGGCGTGTCCCGGGAATCGTTCGACGGTCGATACGGCGCCGCCGAGCACGGTGTCGCGTTCGAGCACCTCCACCGAGCGTCCGGCGCGCGCGAGGTAGCACGCGGAGACGAGGGCGTTGTGCCCGGAACCCACCACGACAGTGTCGATCACGGACCCAAGGCTATCGTCGTGAAACCTGCTCGATCGTCAGGGGGAGGTCGCGTCCGAGCACTGCGAACGGACGCGCGTCGCCCGTGAAGACGAAGTGTCGTACGACGTCCCCGAACCCGAGGCGGCGATACAGTCGCCAGGCGCGGTTGTTCTCTTCGGCCACTTCGGGGGTCGACAGCAGGACCGTCCGTTCGGGCCGTCCGTCGAGCAGTCGCAGGACGAGTGCTTCGCCGACGCGGTGCCCCTGTGCGTCGGGATGCACGTGTATTTCGGTCAGTTCGAAGTAGTCGCCGAGGGTACGGTCGATTCGGTCGGCCGGGTGTCCCGCGTGGCGCATCCCGGACCGAACCTGCTGGTGCCACCACTGCTGTGGAGCGCCGCGATACCCGTACGCAACAGCGACGAGCGTGGACGGGTCGTGCGGTAGGACCGCGGCGACTGCACGCCATCCGGCGCGACCGGCGTGTTCGGACCACATCGGGGCGCGGTGGTACTCGGTTCCGCGGGGATAGTTCATTGCCGCGACGTAGATGGGGAGCATCTCGGGTAGTCGGGCGCGGAATTCCGCCGGGGACAGGTCGAGAAGTATCGGCGCCGCGTCGTGCGGTGTCGCGTCCGTACTCATGCGGGGAGGAGTCCGCCTTCCCTTGACGAGGTGTCGGTGGGTGCAGCTATATTGAATACGTCGAACGCATGTTCGACAAGGGTGATCCGGTGATGTTCGAGGGAAGCGAACATCCCCGGATCATCGACCCGACGCCGGGAGGTGGGTGATGGTCGTGTCGCAGGTTGGCGACGGAGGAACAGCACTCGGACGCCAGGGCTGCGTTGTGCGCCCGGTGTCTTCGCGGGCGGCGACCCTGCTGCGTCGAGCCGACGACTTGCTGTGTGAGGCCGCTGGGACGCACGATGCTGCCGAGCGGTTTCAGCTCGCTTATCTCGCCGCGCTGCGGGGCGCGGGCGCGGTTCTGGCGGCGGCGGAGGTTCGCGCCGGGCCGTCGGTCCGGCGGGCCAGGACCCGTAACGCATGGGTGCTCATGGCGAAGGCGGAGCCCGACTTTGCGCGCTGGGCGGATTTCTTCGCGGACCGTTCCGCGGCCCGCGCCGCGATCGAGTCGGGAATCACACGGACACTTCCGGTCGACGAAGCCGACAGCTTCTACGACGAGGTCGGTTCGTTCCTCCATGAAGTAGAGGATTGTCTCGTCGGCCGTGTGAAGGTTCGGAGATGAACCCGGGACCTTCGATGCCGGACAGCCGGGCCGTTCGACAACCTGTCCGGGACTCCCTGCCGGAGTTGGTGGTCCCGGGCATGATGTACTCGTAGTATTGACATCAGGCGGCCGTCAAAGTCGGCCCCCCACCGTTTCCTACCGGAGGATTCGGCGGCCACCGTTTTAGTGCCGGGGGAGGTACCGTGCCACTCTCCGAGCACGAGCAGCGCATGCTCGATCAAATCGAGAGCGCTCTCTATGCTGAGGACCCCAAGTTCGCCTCGACCGTCCGAGGCAATCGGTTGAGCATGGCGGGCAGTCGTCGACGGCTGCAAGCCGGTGCGCTGTTCGTTGTGGGCCTTGCGTTGTTGATCGCGGGCGTTGCCCTGCCGGTGAAGCCGGGCGGGTTCCCGATCATCAGCTTGCTCGGCTTTCTCGTGATGTTCGGCGCGGGCGTTCTGCTCCTCGTCGGCAGTCGGCGCGGGAAGTCGGGCGGTGACGCTCCCCGAGGGGGCGGATCCAGTCCAGGGCAGGGAAGCAAGGCCCGAGGGAATCGGAAATCCACCGGTGGGTTCACCCATCGGATGGAGGAACGATTCCGACGGCGTTTCGAGCAGGAGTAAACGCCTGACCTATCGCGTGTAACAGGCAGTTCGCGAACGGCGCGACCCCACTGCAGTGGGG
>NZ_JBAQXC010000037.1:0-16146 GCF_049299235.1 Rhodococcus sp. (in: high G+C Gram-positive bacteria)
GCAGCCGGACCGGCGGCGCCGCGACGATGGCGCTGCTGCAACTCGCCGTACACAGCAGGCGCAGCGTGAGCCTGGGATACGTCGATGCCCAGGGTGTGGCCACCCGGCGCATCGTCGACCCGGTCGCGGTGAGCGGTGGCGCACTCGAGGCGTTCGATTCCGCGGCAGGCACGGTGCGCAGCTTCGTGCTGCATCGGGTCACCTCGGTCGCCCTCGTCGACTGATCGACCCCACCCTCCCCTGAGCGAGTGGTACACCCAGTCGATCGGATGAAGCAGGCGATACATTCGCTCGGGAGACCGGATCAGAGAAGGATCGGAGAAGCACAGAGCTACCGGGTGGCGCGTCACCGCCGCTGTCGGGAGAATGGGAGAGTTCTACCGTTCCCGAGTCAGGAGGCGCCCGTGGCCGACGGACCGTTGATCGTCCAGTCCGACAAGACCCTGCTCCTCGAGGTCGATCACGAACGTGCCGACGCCGCACGCCAGGCGATCGCGCCGTTCGCCGAACTCGAACGCGCGCCCGAGCACGTCCACACCTATCGGGTGACGCCGCTGGCACTGTGGAACGCCCGTGCCGCCGGGCACGACGCCGAGCAGGTCGTCGACGCCCTCGTCACCTATTCGCGGTACGCGGTGCCGCAGCCGCTGCTCGTCGACGTCGTCGACACCATGGCCCGCTACGGACGCCTGCAGCTGGCGAAGAACCCCGCGCACGGGTTGACGTTGGCGAGCACCGATCGCGCGGTGCTCGCGGAGGTGCTGCGCAACAAGAAGATCGCCCCGATGCTCGGGGCGCGCATCGACGACGACACCGTCGTGGTGCATCCGAGCGAGCGCGGCCGACTCAAGCAGATGCTGTTGAAGATCGGGTGGCCCGCGGAGGATCTCGCCGGGTATGTCGACGGTGAGGCGCATCCGATCACCCTCGATTTCGACTCCGACCCGTGGCACCTGCGTGACTACCAGGAATTCGCCGCCGAATCGTTCTGGGCGGGCGGCTCCGGTGTGGTGGTACTGCCGTGCGGCGCCGGCAAGACGATGGTCGGCGCCGCCGCGATGGCGAAAGCGGGCGCGACCACCCTGATCCTCGTGACCAACACCGTCGCGGGCCGCCAGTGGAAGCGGGAGCTGATCGCCCGCACCTCGCTCACCGAGGAGGAGATCGGCGAGTATTCGGGCGAAAAGAAGGAGATCCGGCCGGTCACCATCGCCACCTACCAGGTGATCACCCGCAAGACGAAGGGCGAATACCGCAACCTGGAGTTGTTCGACTCCCGCGACTGGGGTCTGATGATCTACGACGAGGTGCATCTGCTGCCTGCGCCGGTGTTCCGCATGACCGCCGATCTGCAGTCGCGGCGCCGGCTCGGCCTCACCGCGACTCTCGTGCGCGAGGACGGCCGCGAAGGTGATGTGTTCTCGTTGATCGGCCCGAAGCGATACGACGCGCCGTGGAAGGACATCGAGGCGCAGGGCTGGATCGCACCCGCCGACTGTGTGGAGGTGCGGGTCACGCTCACCGACGCCGAACGGATGGCGTATGCGGTCGCCGAACCGGAGGAACGGTACAAGCTGTGTTCGACGGCGCGCACCAAGATTCCGGTGGTGAAGTCGATTCTCGCCAAACACGGCGACGCGCCGACCCTCGTCATCGGCGCCTACCTCGATCAGCTCGACGAACTCGGTGAGGCACTCGACGCGCCGGTGATCAAGGGTTCGACGCGCACGAAGGAACGGGAAGAACTGTTCGACCGGTTCCGCAACGGCGAGTTGAAGGTTCTGGTGGTGTCGAAGGTCGCCAATTTCTCCATCGACCTGCCGGAAGCTTCGGTGGCGGTGCAGGTGTCCGGCACGTTCGGGTCCCGGCAGGAGGAGGCGCAACGTCTCGGCCGATTGCTGCGTCCCAAGCAGGACGGCGGCCAGGCACATTTCTATTCGGTGGTGTCCCGGGACACCCTCGACGCCGAGTACGCGGCACATCGGCAGCGGTTCCTCGCCGAGCAGGGCTACGCGTATCGCATCACCGACGCCGACGATCTGCTGGGTCCGCAGATCGGCTGACGCTCCATTGCGCGCATTCTGCTCGAGGGCGGCGAGGTCGTTCCTCACGCGGTTCCCATATGCTGGACGACGTGCGCCGATTCGAGTTTCCCGTCGACCTGCCCCACGCCAAGTCTGTGAACCAAACCCTCGCCGAGGTGCGAAGCCTGCGGCTCTCGGGGATCGTCGTCGCGCTGTTGTGCGCGGGCGGCGCCGCATGGCTGCTCACGCTCGGCAAGCCGTGGGGGTACATCGTCGGCGCGGTCCTCGTCATCGCGGCCGTGACGTCCGCGTGGGTAGCGTTGTGGGCGCCCCGGAAGGTCGGGTCGGTGCAGGACCTGTATCACGAGAGCCCACTGGTGCCTGCCGTGGTGTCCGAGGTGCGGCCGCGCGGTGTGACCTTGCTGGCACTGGTCGACATCGCCAAGCCCGGCACCACCGACCGTCGGTACGCGCTGGTCACCCGCAACGTTCAGGAGGTGCCCGGCCATCAGAAGCGGGTCGGCGAGCAGGTTCCGTGCGCGGCAGTGCTGTCCGATCGAACGACCCGCAACACAACCGGATCGTGGCAGATGGTCAGCCCGATGCCGATCGCATGGGGCACGAAGGACGCCGCGGTGCTGCGTGAGGCCGCCGCAGCGATCGCCGACGCCGAGTGGACGCTGTTGAAGAGCAAGGTCAAGCTGTCCGAGAAGGTCGGCGCGACCGACGACCACCGACTGATGCTCGATCCAGGAGACCTGCCCGGCGACCTGCGCTGACATGCAGATCACGTCGTCGACGGCCGGGTTTGTTCAACGGACCGTGCCCGACCCGCGCGATGTGGACGCGATCACCGTCGCGTGCCGGGACCGGCAGATCACGGCATGGACGACCGTCCCCGACCCGTACACCCGCGCCGCCGTGGGTGTACGGGTCGGGGACATGCTTTCCGACGGGTGGGCGAATGACGCGCCGACCTGAGCGTCCTGATCCGGGTGGCCCACTACTCGGCGTGGTCGGCTTCCACCACCACGAACGCACAGCACACGAGATCGGCTGGGTCGCACCGGATGCCCGTGGTCTCAGCCTGGCCGCCGCTGTTCGCGGAAGCGACGTACGACACCTCGGGCATCGACCGACCGCCGCCGAGGCACGGTTCGGTTGGTCACCGTATCGACGAGATCGGAGGCCGGTCTCATGCGGTGGCAGCGTCCGACTCGGCGCCAGCGGCGAAGCGGCTCACCGGCCGATCCAGTCCGTAGTGACCGCGCAGGGTCGTGGCGGTGTACTCCGTGCGGAACAGGCCGCGTTCCTGCAGGATCGGCACGACCCGCGTGGTGAAGTCCTCGAGTCCGCCCGGCAGGTACGGCGGCATGACGTTGAAGCCGTCGGCGGCGTCCTGCTCGAACCACAGTTGCAGGTTGTCGGCGACCTGTTCGGCGGTGCCGGCGAAGGTGCGGTGCCCGCGACCGCCGCCGAGCTTGCCGATGAGCTGACGCACGGTCAGCCCCTCGTTCTCGGCGAGGTCCTTGACGAGCTGGTATCGACTCTTGTTGCCCTGGATGTGTTCGATCGGGGGCAGCGGGGGCAGCGGCGCGTCGAGGGCGTGCTCGGTGAGGTCGAGTCCGAGCATCGTGGAGAGTTGCCGCAGCGAATAGGCCGGCGAGATCAGCTCGGTGAATTCCCGCTCGAGCGCCTTCGCCTCGTCCTCCGACGCCCCGATGAACGGCACGATGCCCGGCAGCACCTTCAGTGACCGAGGGTCGCGACCTGCCTTGACGACGCGGGCCTTCAGGTCACGGTAGAACGACTGCCCTTCGGCGAGAGTGCGTTGCGCGGTGAACACCGCTTCGGCGTAGCGGGCCGCGAAATCTTTTCCGCTCTCGGATGATCCGGCCTGAACGAGTACGGGCCGGCCCTGCGGGCTGCGCGGCGAGTTGAGTGGACCGCGTACCGTGAACCGCTCGCCGTCGTGGTCGACGGTGTGCACCTTGCCCGGGTCGGCGAACCGTCCGGTTGCCTCGTCCAACTCGATCGCGTCGTCTTCCCAGCTGTCCCACAGCGACACCGCGACGTCGACGAATTCGGCGGCACGGTCGTATCGTCCGGCGTGGTCCGGGGTGTCGTCGTAACCGAAGTTGCGCGCCTCGTCGGCGCCGCCGGAGGTGACGATGTTCCAGCCGGCGCGACCGCCGCTGATGTGGTCGAGTGAGGCGAACTTACGGGCCAGATTGAACGGCTCGTTGTAGCCGGTGGACGCCGTTGCGATGAGTCCGACATGCTCGGTGACCACGGCCATCGCCGACAGCAGCGTGACCGGCTCGAAGATCGCCTGCGTATTGTGTTCGACGCGCGGCCCGACCGCGAGTCCGTCGGCGAAGAACACCGAGTCGAGCTTGCCGCGCTCGGCGATCTGGGCGAGTTCCTGGAAGTGCTTCACGTCGAGGACGCGGTGCGCTTCGGTGCGCGGGTGACGCCAGGCCGCCTCGTGGTGGCCGACACCCATGAGAAAGGCGTTGAGATGAAACTGCTTGTACGACTGTGACATTCTTGACTACTCCTGTGTATCGGTCGGCGTCGACGCTCGGGTCGTCAGTGCTCCGGTCGCCAGCGCGAGAGCCGGCGTTCGATCGCGACGAGAACACCGTTGAACGCCAGCCCGACCAGGGAGATCGCGATGATGCCGGCGTACATGGCGGGGATCTGGAAGTTCAACTGGGAGGCGGTGATCAGATAGCCGAGACCCGCCTTCGCCCCGACCATCTCGGCGGCGATCAGCACCAGGACGGAGGAGGCCGCGGCCATACGGATACCGGTGAAGATCGTCGGGACCGCAGCCGGGAGGATCACCTTCTGGAACAACCGGTACGACGGCAATCCCAGCGACCGGGCAGACTTGACGAGCAGCGGATCCACCGTGCGCACACCGGAAATGGTGTTGAGCAGGATCGGGAAGGTGCTCGCGTAGACGACCAGCGCAATCTTGGAGGTCTCCCCGATCCCGAGGATGAGCACGAACACGGGCAGTAGCGCGAGAGCCGCGGTGTTGCGGAACAGTTCGAGGATCGGGTTGAGCACTTCGGCGACCGGCCGATACCAGCCGATGGCGACGCCGAGCGGGATCGCGACCAGCAGCGCGATCGAGAATCCGACGAGGGCGCGGGAGAGGCTGGCCCCGAGATGGTCTGCGAGTTGCCCGCTCGTGATCAGGTCGGTCAGCGATCCGAGCACCGTCGACAGCGGGGGCAGGAACACCTCGTCGACGAGACCGAGCCGCGGCGCGGACTCCCACAGGGCAAGGAACGCGAGGATCGCGACGGACGGCTTGGCCGCCTTCCACACCAGGTCACCGGTTCGTCGGACAATACGCCGATCTATCGTCGGATGCGGTGTAGAAACCGGTTTTTCGATGACAACCGGTTCGGTTTCGACGGGCCGCGTCAGGGTTGCGCTCGGGCTAGACATGCTCCACCTCTTCCGTTGCGGCGCCGAGCTCGAGGTCGCGGGCACGCTCGACCTCGGAGTGCAGCAGCGACCAGATTTCGTGCCGGTACTTGCGGAACGCCTCACCGGATCGGACGTCGTCGACGTTCCGGTCGATGTCGATGTCGACGATCGTCTTGATCCGTCCCGGACGGGACGTGAGCACGGCGACGCGTTGCCCCAGATAGATGGCCTCGTCGATGCCGTGTGTGATGAACAGGATGGTCTTGCCGGTTTCGCGCTGGATCCGCAACAGCTCGTCCTGCAACGATTCACGGGTCTGGGCGTCGAGTGCCGCGAACGGTTCGTCCATGAGCAGGACTTCGGGATCGAATGCGAGGCTGCGGGCGATCGCGACACGCTGTTTCATGCCACCGGACAACTCGTGCGGGTAGCGGTCTCCGAAACCTGCCAGGCCGACGAGTTCGAGGTAGTGGTCGGCGAGCAGCCGGCGCTGCTTCTTCGGCAGACCCTTGGTTTCGAGACCGAACTCGATGTTGGTCCGCGCCGTGCGCCACGGCAGCAGAGCATACTGCTGGAACACGATTCCTCGGTCCAATCCCGGTCCTGAGATCGGCCGGCCGTCCAGCAGTATCCGGCCCGACGTGGGTTCGCTGAGACCGCCGAGCAGATCGAGCAGGGTGGATTTGCCGCACCCACTGGGGCCCACCAGGACCAGGAACTTTCCTTCGACGAGATCGATGCTGACATCGTCGAGTGCGGTGAAACTGTCGTCGCTTCCGCGCACTGCGAAGTGCTTGGTCACGTGCTCCAGGCGGAGTTTCGGGGTGACACTCACTTGGCCGCCTCCTCGACGGGATCGCCGTTCGGACCACTTGCGGGATCGTAAGTTCCGTTGGCATAGGGGTTGAATTCGTTGGTGTAGATGTCAGCGGGGGTGAACCTGCCGGCCTCGAGCTCACCGTTGCGGGTCAGCCAGTCCAACCACGTCTGGATCTCCTGATCGGTGACGACACCGCCTGGACCGGCAACGCCGGCGCTCTTCCAGTAGTCGACGAGATCGGTGTTCTCGTTGCGTCCGCGGGCGGTGATGATGTCCTTGTACTGTGCGATCACCTCGTCGCGCGGGGTGATCTGCGCCCACCGGGTCGCCCGGGCTGTGCCTTGTACGAAATCTGCTACTGCATCTCGGTTTTCGGCGATGAAATCGTCGCGGAACACCTGTGTTCCGTAGGTGAAGGCACCGAACAGGGACTCGTCGGTGAACAGGGGGCGGATGCCGCCCCGCTCGACCGCCGTCTCGCGGAACACACTGCCGAGCGTGCCCACGTCGATCTGGCCTTCCCGCAGCGCCTGTTCGGTGTTCACCGGCGGCACCACGATCAACTCGACCTGTTTGATCTCGTCTGACGTAAGCCCTTCCCGTGCAAGCCATTCCCTGACCAGGAACTCGTGGTGTGCGCCGAGGGTGTTCATTCCGACCTTCTTGCCGATCAGGTCCCGCGCGCCACGGATCGGGCTGTCGTCGAGGACGTAGTACCCGTTGAACGTCTCGCTGTCGGAACCGTAGTAGCCGAGCACCGAAGTGATCGGCGAGTTCGCGGCCTGGAGCTTGATGACGGCGCCGTTGAATGCGCCCCCGAAATCGGTCTGTCCCGTCGCGGTGTTCTGGATGGACTGGGGGCCGCTGGTGTTGTCCCCGATCCAGTCGAGTTGGATCGTGTCGAAGTACCCGAGTGCTTCGGCAAGCTCCGGGTAGGTGACCTGAGAGGCCGTCCCCTCGTACCGCAGGACGGTTCGGCCGTCGTCGGTCTTGGTGACGTCGGAACCCGACGAGCACGCCGCCGCGGCGGACGTGACGGTGAACAGTGCGGCGGCGACGGCAACCGCCCGGATCATGGGGGCGCGCAGCGTGAAAGGTGACATCGTGAAGGCTGTTCCTTGTGTGGGATGGAGGCACCGAGGCATCCTGGCCACGGTGCCGATACGTCGACGGTCGCTGGGTCAGCGACAACACTCCGGACACGTGGACACGGCGTTCTCCTCTACGGCGATGTGATGTCACCCAGAGTGCGGTCTGACCGCGACTGGTTCAACGGTTCTGTGCAGCATGATCGGAAGGCTCGGCCGGCTACCCCTAAGCTCGATCGGACGATCGACGAGACTGGAGTGCACGTGGGCGTATCCGACGACCTGATCTGGAACCGGCGGCGGTTCCTGGCCGGCATGGCCGGAACCGCGGCGGCCCTGATGGGGGTGACCTGCCTGTTCGCGGCCGAGGCGACGGCGCAGCCCGCTGCCGGCGCCCCACCTGTCCGTGACACCATCGGCGGTGTCCTGGCGTTCGTCGTCCCCGGGAACGACCCGTACTCACGTCACCAGGGGATGTCCACCGATCGTGTCGGCGGCGCCACCGACGGTGCCGTGGCCTCGCTCGAGCGCACCTTCGACAGTGCGTCACCGATACCGCTTCTGGGCGAGGCAGCCGGGAATCTGCCCGGTGCCGCCGCGGTCGCCGCCCTGCTCAACATGTACGCGGTGACCGTCGACGCACGTTCGGTCGCCGGTCCGTTCGCGGCACCGTTCGCGAATCTGGACCATGCCGCGAAGGCCAGTGTCTTCGAACTGATGGACACCGACCCGCAGTTCTCCGACACGATGCTCACCTATGTGGTCAACGCGATTCCCACCCTCGCGGCGTTCGCGGCGTTCTCGGAGACGTCCGCATTCGACCGTGAGCGCCGGGTCCTCACCGGCCGGCCCGCCGGGTGGGACCTGACCCGATACGACGGTGTGGGCGACGGGTGGGACGAATTCGACGGCTACTACCGCGGCGTCGACCGGATCGGGGAATGAGCATGCGGGACGTGATCGTGATCGGCGCCGGTGGCGGCGGCCCCGTCGTCGCGAAGGAACTGGCAGCGCGCGGACTGGATGTGCTCGTCGTCGAGGCCGGCCCGCGATTCGCGAATCCGGAAAGCGAGTGGACCCACTTCGAGGACGACGCGAACAATCCCGTCACCGGATTTCTCCGGCAGGGCCCCGGCGACCGATCGCGGACCCCGTGGCTGCGTGACCTGCCGCAGAACTCGTACACCTGGCAGGTTGCCGGTGTCGGCGGGACGACGGTCAACTACTTCGGCAACTCACCGCGCGCGCTACCCGGCGTGTTCGCCGGATACGACGGCGCGGACCGTGCCCTGTACGACACCGACCATCTGTTCCCGTTCGGATACGACGAACTCCGCCGCTACTACGAGTGGGCCGAGGCGACGCTGCCGGTGCAGACCGCCCCGATGGGCACGAAGGAGCGGATCTTCCTGCGCGGTGCGGCCGCGCTCGGATTGCCGCATCAGACGACGCACGATACGACGGTCGCGGCCCACCGCGCCCAGCAGAACGCGATCCTGCAGCCCGGTGGCACCGCCGGACGCACCCGCGATCCGCAGCGACTGCGGCATCCCGAGGCGCAGGGCTGCACGATGTGCGGTCACTGCTATCAGGGCTGCTACCTGCCGGCGGGAGCGCCACGGAACCTGAAAGCGAAACGGTCTACGGACAATTCGTATGTTCCGATGATGCTCACCGCGGCGGAATGGTCACCGCACGGGCGTGCCGCGACATTGGTCACCGACGCAACCGTCACGAGAATCCTCGTCGAGGACGTGGGCGGTGAGACGACCGCGCGCGGGGTGCGGTTCCGCACGACCGGCGACGAGGAACACGAGGAACGCGCACACGTCGTGGTACTCGCGGCGGGCGCGGTCGAATCACCGCGGTTGTGGCTGGCATCGGAATTGCCGAACCCGAACGACTGGGTGGGTCGCGGCCTGACGGATCACCACATGGACGCGGTGTTCGGGGTGTTCGACGAAGACACCGGACAGAGCAAGGGCGCCGGATCCAATGCGCGGGTCGATCTGCCCGGCTACGGCGGTATCGAGCAGGTCGGGATGCCCCCGGCGTTGCAGGCATATTCGTTGGCATTCAGCGATTCCGGTATCCACGGGTACGGCCGGGCGGGCGGCGTCGTCGACGATGCGGGCGCCGACAGTCTCGGTCGGCTGGTGGGCCGGGACCTGCTCGGCACCCTCGACGACGCCAACCGGACGTTGGTGGCGCTGGTGATCACCGACGACGACGTCGAACCGGACAATCGTGTCACCCGTTCCCAGGTGTTGACTCCGGACGAGGGTGGTCTCGCACCGAAAGTGACGATGCGGCACCGTCATCGGTCCGAACGTACGCGCCGGAACCGGGAATACTGCACCCGCAAGGCTGTCGAATTGATGCGCGCCGCAGGTGCGAGAACCGTGCATCGCTGCGACTGGCCGCCGTTGATCCTGCACGCACACTCGAGCATGCGGATAGGGGCGAGCGAGGACGACTCGGTGCTGGATGCATCGGGCGAGGCACGGTGGGTGAAACGCCTTTTCGTGGCGGATAATTCGGCGCTGGCGAACTCGCTGGGCGGGCCGAATCCGACGTTGACGACGCAGGCGCTGGCGACCCGCACGTCGGAGGCGATCTTCCGCACCTATTTCGGCGGCGAGCCGTGGGTGGGACGCGAGAACCCGGTGTCGTCCATCGACGACCGGGTCACCGCGGCGGTGATCGCGCACGACTTGTGACACCGGCGTGGTGCCACCGCCGAGTGTGCACTTCTTGTCGACATTTTCGACATTCTTCGACAGAAAGTGCACACTCGACCGCTGTCATCAGCCGCTGTCGCCGTAGCATCGGTGCCATGCGCGCTCCGTCGCTCGTCGACTCGTTCGAGGAACACCGGCCCCACCTGCTGTCCGTCGCATACCGGCTCACCGGCAGCGTCGCCGACGCCGAGGACGCCGTCCAGGATGCGTGGCTGCGCCTGGACGGCACCGACGCCGACCGCATCGACGACCTGCGCGCCTGGCTGACCACCGTGGTCGGGCACCTGTGCCTGGACCGACTCCGCTCCGCGGCGGTCCGGCGGGAACAGTATGTCGGCCAGTGGTTGCCCGAGCCGATCGTCACTCCGCTGTCGGGTTCCGTTCCCCCGGACCCGCTCGAGCAGGTGGTCCGCTTCGAAGACAACCGCCTCGCCGCACTCGTCGTGCTCGACACCCTCACGCCCGCGCAGCGTGTCGCATTCGTGCTGCACGACGTGTTCGCGGTGCCGTTCGGCGAGATCGCGGCGATCCTCGGCGTGGAACCGCCCGCGGCCCGGCAACTCGCGTCCCGCTCGCGGCGACTCGTCGGTGCCGCTCCGCCACCCGCCGGCGACGACGAACACAACGCGGCAGTCCAGCGACTCCTCGAAGCCATCGCCGCCGGGGACCTCGCCGCGGTCGTCGCATCGCTGCACCCCGACGCCCGGATGATCGGGGACGCGAACGGGACCACCAACACGGCCGTCAACGTCATCGTCGGGCCGGACAAGACAGCCCGATTCTTCCTGGGTCTGCTCCAGCGGTACGGCCCCGATGCGCTGCTCACGTACACGCCGGTCCTGGTCAACGGGCAACTCGGCTTCGTCACTCCGGGATCCCCCGGAGACGGTACCCACCGGGCCTACGCGGGCCGGGTCCTCGGATGCACCGTCGTCGACGGGTACGTGTGGGCGGCGTACGACTTCGCCAATCCCGACAAGCTGCGACGCGTCAAGGTGCCGTCGCCGTGGACTGATCGGCCCACGGAACGCGGCACGCATCGGTACTGAACCCCTGATCGTGGATGCCCAGCGCCGCGTACATGCGGGCGCGCATGTTCTCCAAGCCGATCTGATAGGTCAGTTCGACGAGCCCGGCCCGCCCGAAACGGCGTTCGAGGTCGGCGACCTGCTCGTCGGTGACATCGTCACGGACGTTGCCGGTCATCGCGTCCGCGTACCCGATGGCGGCGCGTTCGTCGTCGCTGTACAGCTCCGAGGACGCGTAGTCGGCGATGTGTTCGAGCCGGTCGATGTCGAGACCGTCGAGACGTTGCAGCATGGTGCCGAAGTCGATGCACCACGAGCAGCCGATGTTCCAGGCGGTGCGGTACACGGCGATCTCGCGCACATTCTTCGGCAGTACCTTCGACGCACGCTGCGCGAGCAGTTCGTGCACGGCGCTGCTGCGCATGAGGCTCGGATGGTGGGCGAGCACCGTGAACGGTTCGGGCACCTCCCCGAACATGCGCGCCGCCATCTTGTAGGAGGCCTTCGTCGCAAGGCTGGCCTGGTCGGGGGTCACCGCGGGAATGCGAGCCATCATCGTCTCCGATCGTCACCGGCCCCGGGTGGGCCGCTTACCTCGTCGGACGAGGTAGCCTTCCGGAATGTGACTGCACTGCCGGATCGACCTCACCGCGCCCCCGCTACGCTGGCAAAATGGCAGCGATGACGTCTCCACGACCGGTCCGCACGGTCAGCAGGCTCCGGCCGTTCGCTTCCACGATCTTCGCCGAGATGACGGCCCTGGCCGTTGCGCACGACGCGGTGAACCTCGGCCAGGGCTTTCCCGACACCGACGGTCCCGCGGCGATGCTCGACGTGGCCCGCACGGCCATCGCGGACGGTGTCAACCAATACCCGCCCGGCCCCGGCATGCCGGAATTGCGTCGCGCGATCACCGCCGACCGCGCCGCCCGGTACGGACTCGACTACGACCCGGACAGCGAGGTGCTGGTCACCGTCGGTGCGACCGAGGCGATCAGCGCCGCGATTCTCGGGCTCGTCGAACCGGGTGACGAGGTGCTGATCACCGAGCCGTACTACGACTCGTACGCCGCGTCGGTGGCGCTGGCCGGGGCGACCAGGCGCGCGGTCCCGCTGGAACGGTCCGGGTCCGGTTTCGTGCTCGACGTCGACGCGTTGCGCGCCGCGATCACCGACCGCACCCGCATGCTGATCGTCAACACCCCGCACAACCCGACGGGCACCGTGTACGACGACGCGACGCTGACCGCAGTTGCCGAACTCGCGTGCGAACATGATCTGCTGGTGCTGTCCGACGAGGTGTACGAGCATCTGGTGTTCGACGGTCGCCGGCACACACCGCTCGCGTCGCTGCCCGGCATGGCCGAACGCACCGTCACCGTCTCGAGTGCGGCGAAGACGTTCAACGTGACCGGGTGGAAGACCGGCTGGGCACTCGGTCCACGCGAACTCATCGATGCGGTCCGCACAGCCAAGCAATACATGTCGTTCGTCGCCGGAGCACCGTTCCAGCCTGCGGTCGCCTACGCGCTGAACCATGAGCAGGCATGGGTTACTGCCCAACGCGACGACCTGCAGCGCCGTCGCGACCTGCTGTCCACGGCGCTGGCCGATGCCGGTTTCGGTGTGCTCGATTCGGCTGGAACATATTTCGTGTGCGCCGACATCACCCCGATCGGCGCGACCGACGGTATCGAATTCTGCCGCACCCTGCCCGAGCGGATCGGTGTCGCGGCCGTCCCGGTGAGTGTGTTCACCGATCATCCCGACCGGTGGAATCATCTGGTGCGGTTTGCGTTCTGCAAACGCGACGACGTTCTCGCCGAGGCCGTCCGGCGGTTGCGGACCCTGCAGGAGGCGCGCTGACGTGTCGGCCCCCACGATCCCGTCCGACTTCGTGAGCCGAGCGGTCCAGGTCGCCGCTGCCGGCGGCATCGACCTGGCACCGGCGCTGGATGCGGCCCGCATCAGCCGGGCGGTGCTGGCACAGCCCCATGCTCGCCTGACACCCGAGCAAGTCAGCAAGTTCACGCAGATGGCCTGGCTGATCACCGACGACGAATTGTTCGGCCTCGGTGAGGGGCCGGTCCCGCGCGGATCGTTCCGGGTGATGTGCCTGACCCTGATCCACTGCCCCGACTTGGCGCACGCTCTGACCCGGATGGTCGAGGTGAACCGTGTCATGCGGACACTACCTGCACTGACGTTGACCGTCGGTCCCGCGACGACTCACCTCGAAGTCGCGCTACCCGACGTCGCCACCGAGAAAACGCGGGTGACCGTGGATTTTCTGCTGATGCTGCTGCACCGCTTCGCCGCGTGGCTCGTCGGTGGCCGGGTACGTCTGGAATCGGTGGCGCTGCCGTATCCGCAACCCGATCCGGTCCTCGCCCGCAGCTATGACGCGATCTTCGGTGTTCCCGTCACGTTCGGCGCCGATCGTGCTTCCCTCGAAATCGACAATTCTGCGCTGCGATCCCCGCTCGTGCAGTCCGAGAGCAGTCTCGAAGAATACCTTCGGGAATCACCGAATCTCATGCTGTCCGAACGCGATTACGAGTCGACGGCGGCAGCCCAGGTCCGCCGCATCTTCGAATCGGGCATCACAGGACGGACGGCAGGCGCGGAGGACGTCGCCGACATGCTGTCGGTGAGCGCTCCGCACCTGCGTCGTCTGCTGCGCCAGGAGGGCACGTCGCTGGGCCGGCTACGCGAGGAGGTGCTGCGTGACGCGGCAGTCGCCGGGCTGCGACGCGGCGAGTCGGTGGACCACTTGTCCGCCCGGCTCGGCTTCTCCGAACCGAGCGCGTTTCGGCGCGCGTTCAAGCGCTGGACCGGGTCCACCCCGCGCAACTACCGCTGACTGCCAGGCCACCGAGTATCAGGCCACGCAGAACTCGTTCCCTTCCGGATCTGTCATCGTGACCCATTCGTAGGGTCCCTGGCTCTCCCGGTACAGGACGGTGGCGCCGGCGGCGACGAGCCTGTCGACGACGACATCGCGGTCTGCACCGACACGAATGTCGAAGTGCATCCGGTTCTTCACCGTCTTGCCCTCCGACACGAGTTGGAACAGCACCCGCGGCCGGGCCGGCGTCTCCGGATCGGAAATCGCGGCACCGATCTTCCACACGAGCGCGCCCTCGAAGAACTCGGTGTCGTCCTCACTGGCATGTCCCGCGGCGATGAGACCGCGGATGAACTTCTCGTCGCTCGGCTCGACCCGCCAGCCCAGCGCTTCCGCCCACCATTTGGCCTGCGCGTGCGGGGTGTTCGAATCGATGGTCACCTGAAATTCGTATCCCATGCGGCGACGGTACTGCCCACCCCCGACACGTCACGGTCGGACGAGGATCCGGATCGGGTTGCCGACGTGGTTGTGGAGCTTCTCGATCCCCTCGGCGACGTTCTCCAGCGGGACGATCTCACTGATCGAGCGGGACAGGTCGAGCCTGCCGCGCGAGACGAGTTCGGCGAGAACCTCGATGTCGACGTTCTTGTAGCCGAGGTGCCCGAGCACCTGCTTCTGCGACAACCCGAACAGTGCGGTGGGGCCGAGCGATGCTTCCTGGCCGCTGAGCCCGACCACTACCACCCGCCCGCCACGGCGCACCGACGCGAGCGCTTGATCGAACGTCACCTTCAGTCCGGCCGAGTCGAACGCGACGTCGAGACGCTTGCCGCCCGTGGCCTCGGCGATCTTGGCCGGCAGGTCGGCGTCGCGGGTGTCGAACGCGTAGTCCGCACCGAGTTCGAGAGCCCGGTCGAGAACGGCGGGGTCGATGTCGAGGGCGATGACCGGGACTGCGCCGACGAGCCGTGCGAGTTGCACGATGTGGGTGCCGACGCCGCCGACGCCCCACACACCGACGGCCTCACCGACCCGGACCTGGCCGGTCCGCACCACCGCGCCGTAGGGCGTCGACACGGCGTCGGCGAGGATCGCGGCCTGCTCGAACGAGACGTTGTCGGGAATGCGGGTGAGGCCCCCGGCCTGCGCGACGGTGTACTCCGCCCACGCGCCGTCGTAGGCGAATGCCATCAACTGAATGTTCTCGCAATTCGTCAGATCACCGCGCCTGCAGCTGCGACACCGGAAGCACGGGCGTCCGGCGGACGGGATCACGCGGTCGCCGACCTCCCATCCGGTGACACCGGCACCGAGGGCGGCGATGGTTCCCGAGGCCTCGTGCCCCTGCGTGACGACGGGCAGCATCGGGGGGAAGGTACCGTCGATCAGGCTCAGGTCGGAATGGCAGATCCCGCAGTACTCGACCTTGACCAGCACTTCGCCGGCTCCCGGCGTTGGGATCGGAATATCCTCCAGCACAGTGGTTTTGGTGTCGGCATGGAAGCGCGCTGCACGCATCGTCTCGGCCATCGTCCCTCGTCCGTTCGGCAACCGTGGTCGACAGCGACGATACGCCCGACAACGGGCACCGGATACTCGAACGACGCCCATCGGGTTGCATTCGTGAACGTCCGATGAGAGCGTCGGAACAAACCGTCATCGATTCACGAGAGGGTGATGGGCGCAATGCGCACGACCGCCGTCGACACCTACGCGACCCGGAACTGCACGAACGACACCGTCACGGTGGCCCGTCCCGATCCCGTCGTCTGGGGTCCGGCGGCAGACGGCCCACTGGAGGTGACCGCGGTCGAGGAGTACGACCGGCGCGGATTCCACACCGTCGACGCACTGCTCGAGGCGCACGACGTGGCCGCACTGCTCGCCGAGACCACGCGGCTGGGGCACGAATCGGCCGGCGACGAACGGGTGGTACGTGAGGGCGGGAACGGCGACGTCCGGTCCGTGTTCGATGTCCATCGGCTCAGCGCAGTCGTGGCCGAGATAATCCGTCGACCCGAGATCGTGGGTATTGCACGGCAACTCCTCGGGTCCGAGGTGTACGTCCACCAGTCCCGGCTCAATCTCAAACCGGGCTTCCACGGCGGCCCGTTCTATTGGCACTCGGACTTCGAGACGTGGGGGGG
>NZ_JBAQXC010000038.1:0-2054 GCF_049299235.1 Rhodococcus sp. (in: high G+C Gram-positive bacteria)
GCCGCCCGCACCGCCGCTGCCGCGGAGGATGCCGGGTCCGCTGCCGAGGCCGACTCCGTCGCGGCCGAGTCGGATGACGCCACGAAATAGCACAGCGGTAAATTCGATACCGCTGCACCCCGGCCCCCTGCCCAGCCCGGCAGCCGGCCCGGCAGCCGAAGGCGCAGCCACCAGCCCCGTGAAGGAAACCAGCACATGCCCCCGTTGAGGTCACGCACCACCACCGTCGGACGCAACGCCGCCGGTGCCCGCTCCCTGTGGCGCGCCACCGGCCTGACCGACTCCGATTTCGGCAAGCCGATCGTCGCGATCGCGAACTCCTACACGCAGTTCGTTCCGGGCCACGTCCATCTCAAGGATGTCGGTGAGATCGTCGCCGCCGCGGTCCGGGCCGCCGGTGGCGTCGCCCGCGAATTCCACACCATCGCCGTCGACGACGGCATCGCAATGGGCCACGGCGGCATGTTGTACTCGCTGCCCAGCCGCGAAATCATCGCCGACTCCGTCGAATACATGGCCAACGCACACACCGCCGATGCGCTGGTGTGTATCTCCAACTGCGACAAGATCACTCCGGGCATGCTCAATGCCGCGATGCGCCTGAACATCCCGACGGTGTTCGTCTCCGGAGGTCCGATGGAGGCAGGTAAGGCCGTCGTCGTCGACGGTGTCGCCCACGCCCCCACCGACCTGATCACCGCGATCTCCGCGTCGGCGAGCGACTCGGTGAGCGACGAAGGTCTCGACGAGGTCGAACGCAGCGCCTGCCCGACGTGCGGGTCGTGCTCGGGCATGTTCACCGCGAACTCGATGAACTGCCTCACCGAAGCCCTCGGTCTCGCGCTGCCCGGCAACGGCTCGACCCTCGCCACGCACGCCGCACGCCGCGCCCTGTTCGAGCGGGCCGGCACCACCGTCGTCGAAGCCGCACTGCGGTACTACCGCGACGGCGACGAGTCGGTCCTGCCGCGCAATGTCGCGACCCCGGCGGCGTTCCGCAACGCGATGGCCCTGGACGTCGCGATGGGCGGGTCGACGAACACGGTGCTGCACACCCTCGCCGCCGCGCAGGAAGGCGAGGTCGACTTCGATCTGGAAACGATCGACGCGATCAGCCGCAAGGTGCCGTGCCTGTCGAAGGTCTCGCCGAACTCCGACTACCACATGGAAGACGTGCACCGCGCCGGCGGTATCCCCGCCCTGCTCGGTGAACTGCGGCGCGGAGGTCTGCTCGAGACGGACGTGAGCACCGTGCACACCGCGAGCTTCGACCAGTGGCTCGACGACTGGGACATCCGCTCCGGCAAGACCACCGACGAAGCCCTCGAACTGTTCCACGCCGCACCGGGCGGGGTGCGCACCACCGAACCGTTCTCGACCGACAACCGCTGGGCGGCCCTCGATACGGATGCTGCAGCCGGATGTATTCGGGACATCGAACACGCCTACACCGTCGAGGGTGGCCTGTGCGTGCTGCGCGGCAACATCGCCGTCGACGGCGCGATCCTCAAGACCGCCGGTATCGACGAGGAACTGTTCACCTTCCAAGGGCCGGCCGTCGTCGTCGAATCGCAGGAGGCAGCCGTCTCGGCGATCCTGCAGAAGCAGATCACGCCGGGCGATGTCATCGTCGTCCGCTACGAAGGCCCCAAGGGCGGACCCGGTATGCAGGAGATGCTGCACCCGACCGCATTCCTCAAGGGCGCAGGCCTGGGCAAGGTGTGCGCGCTGATCACCGACGGCCGGTTCTCCGGTGGCACTTCGGGCCTGTCGATCGGGCACATCTCCCCCGAAGCCGCGGCCGGCGGTGTGATCGGACTCGTCGAGAACGGCGACCAGGTTCGGATCGACGTGGCAACCCGCACCCTCGAAATCCTGGTGTCCGACGAGGAACTCGCCACGCGACGCGCGAAGATGGAAGCCTCGGAGAAGCCGTGGCAGCCCGTGGATCGGCAGCGCACCGTCACCACGGCACTGCGCGCGTACGCGGCGCTGGCCACGTCCGCGGACAAGGGCGCCGTGCGCTACGTGCCGTAGCCACCGGTGCGCGGTTT
>NZ_JBAQXC010000039.1:0-1844 GCF_049299235.1 Rhodococcus sp. (in: high G+C Gram-positive bacteria)
GTGCTCGGTGTCGCGGTCGAACGGGTCGCCCGCTGGTCGGAAGGCACTCCCGCCGAAGCCGCCGGTCGTCGGGCCGCCGAGGCCCTGACCCGCGGGGTGCCCGAGGACGACGACCGCTTCGTCGATCGTTACGACACGCTGCTCTTCCTGGCGGGCACCCTGTACGACCGGATCGAGGCGTCTGCGGCGTGGAACTCCGAGCAACTCGTCGTGCAGCGCGCGCAACTGGACCTGCCGGACGAACTGACCCAGATCGCCGTCGACACCGTCGCGCTGCGCGGGCTGCTCGCCGAACTCGCCGACGCGGCACGCACCGCCCCGGCCGCCCGCCCCGGTCTCGAGGCGAGAGCAGCGGCGCTGGAGACGGTGTGGGATCAGCTCGTCGATCGCGTTGCGGCTCTCGCGCGGATCGGTGATCTGCTCACCACCGCCGAGGAACAGTTGCACCTGAGCCGGGTGGCCGAACGCACCGCGAGCCTGGACGAGCGCATCGACCGCCTGATCGGACGCTCCGGCGCGCGCGAATTATCCGCGGAGAACACCCATTTCGTCGGTGACCAGTTCGACGGGTCCGCCGGGTCGATCCGCGCCCTGCAACTCGCGTTGCACGGCGACATCGCCGAACTGACCACCCGGGAACGGCCCTCGACCTGACCGACTGCACCGGCCGACTGCGAGCGAGTTTCCTCGACCTACCCGGAGCAAGATCGACTGCCCGCCGTATAGTTTCCCGCGCAACATCGAGCAGGTGCGGAGGGGAGCGGGTGGTGGCGCGGATCATCGCGACAATCAACCTGAAGGGCGGCGTCGGGAAAACCACGACGACCGCGGCGCTGGCCGAGTTCATGGCCGCAGACTTCGGGCAGCGGGTACTGCTGATCGACCTCGATCCGCAAACCAACCTGACCACCATGATGGTCGGCGAGGAACGCTGGAAAGAGCTCAACGAACTCGGCTGGACCCTCCACACGCTGTTCCGGAAGGCCGTCGACCCGTCGGCACCCGCCTTCGACGTGGAGAAGGCACTCCAGCGGGACGTCTCCTCGGTGACCTCGGTCAAGGGCGTGGATCTGCTCGCGTCATCGTTGGACCTGATGGACGTCCAGGAAGGATTGAGCCACCAGCAGTTCGCCGACCCGGCCTCGACCCGGCCCATCGAGGTGCTGCGCAACGCGATCACCCCGATCGCCGACCGGTACGACTACATTCTCGTCGACTGCCCACCGAACCTCGGCATGCTCACCCTCAACGGGTTGCGGCTGGCCGACGGATACATCATCCCGACCATCCCGGACATCTTGTCCACCTATGGGATTCCACCACTTCAGACCCGCGTGCAGCAGTTCGCCGATAGGGTCGGCCATCCGATCAGGGAGATCGGGCTGGTGATCACCAAGTACCGGAGCGCGTCGAATCTGCACCGCAGCACCATCGAGCGACTCCAGCGCGACAAGCGCATCGCCAACGTGGTGCCCGCGTGGATTCCGGAAGCGACGCAGATCGCCCAGTCCGCCGACTTCGTGGCGTACGGAACACTCAAACGCAAATACGGCAACGCCGGTCAGTACGACGCGTTGCGCATGCTCACCGAGGATGTACTCATGAACGCGCAGGTGCTGCTGTGACCGACCCTGCTGTGACCGACCCTGCTGTGACCGACATCGACCGCGCCGACGCGCGACTCCGGCTGCACATCGGAGAGGCCGGTGCTGCCGTGCTGCGGCTGCACGACAGTTCCCCGGCTGCCGCGACCGCGCTGATCAAACTCGTCCAGGTCGTCGCCGACGAGGCCGCCCGCACCCCCCGACTGGCGAAGGCGCTGGCCGGGGCGCTCACGGCAGGGG
>NZ_JBAQXC010000040.1:0-10576 GCF_049299235.1 Rhodococcus sp. (in: high G+C Gram-positive bacteria)
CGTTCACCCTGATCGCCCGCGCCCGCCCGTGGCGCCATCCGGTGGTGGTGCATCCACAGTTCACCGAACCGGAGGCGGCGCTGATCGCCGCAGGTCATACCGTGCACCGAGTGCTTCTGCGTCCGGAGAACGGCTTCGTGTTCGACCCCGCACTCGTCCCCGCGGATGCGGACCTGGTGGTGATCGGCAATCCAACCAATCCCACGTCGGTGCTGCACACCGCCGACGCGATGCGTTCTCTGATGCGGCCGGGTCGCGTGGTCGTCGTCGATGAAGCGTTCATGGATGCTGTTGTCGGAGAAACGGAGTCGCTCGCCGGTACGCCCGCTTCCGGGATGGTGGTGGTGCGGTCGCTGACCAAGACGTGGGCGATCCCCGGTGTCCGCGCCGGCTACGTGGTCGGTGATGCCGCGGTGGTCGCCGATCTCGCGGTGCATCAGCCACCGTGGTCGGTGTCGGCGCCCGCGGCGGCGGCGATGATCGCGTGTTCCTCACCGCGGGCAGACGCGGAAGTATCGGCGATCGCAGCCGAAATCGCCTCGGACCGAGAGTTTTTCGTCTCCGAACTCACCGCCCTCGGTGTTCCGGTCGTGGGCGCCCCTGCCGCACCGTTCGTGCTCGTCCGGGTTCCGACGGGAACCCGGGACACGTTGCGCGCGCACGGTTTCGCGGTGCGACGCGGCGACACCTTCCCCGGTCTCGGCGACGACTGGATCCGCATGGCGGTGCGTGATCGTCGGACCAGCGCGGCGCTGATCGACGCCTGGCGGTCGATCCGGTGAGAGCCGCCGGACTGGCCATCGGGTACGTCGCCGACCTGATCTTCGGCGATCCGCGCCGCGGACATCCGGTGAGCGGTTTCGGGTCGATCGCCCGCATCACCGAGCGCGCCGTATACGCCGATACCCGCAACTCCGGGGTGCTGTTCACGACGATTCTGGTCGGCGGCGCCGCGACGCTCGGCTGGGCCGCCGACACCCTCACCCGCAACCACCGACTGCTGAACACGGCCGTCACCGCGGTCGCGACCTGGACGGTGCTCGGTGGCCGGTCGCTGGGGTACGAGGCGCGCACCCTCGACGACCAGTTGCGCCGCGGTGATCTGGATGCGGCCCGCATTCAGATCACACACCTCGTCGGGCGTGACCCTTCGGTGCTCGACGCCGACGGAATCGCCCGCGCCACCATCGAATCCGTCGCGGAGAACACGTCCGACGCAGTGGTCGCACCGCTGCTGTGGGGTGCGCTGCTCGGTCCGGCAGGACTGCTGGGCTACCGGGCCGCCAACACCCTCGATGCGCGGGTCGGGCATCGTACCCCGCGCTTCGAGCGGTTCGGTTGGGCCGCCGCCCGGTTCGACGACATCGCCAACCTGGTACCGGCACGCCTCACCGCCCTGCTGGCCGCCGGTCTCGGTCACGACACAGGTGCGGCGCTGCGGATCTGGCGGCGGGACGCGCACAAACATCCCAGCCCCAATGCGGGGCCGGTGGAGTCCGCGTTCGCCGGTGCACTGGGTATCACGCTCGGCGGGGTCAACGTCTATCACGGCGCGGTCGAGAACCGCGGCACTCTCGGCGACGGCCCCCATCCGGCGCCCGTCGACATCGGTCGCACCGCGCGGCTGGCGGCGCGAGTCGGGGCGGGGGCACTCGCCGTCAGCGTCGTCGTGGCACTCGCGCTCGGCTCTCGCGACCGTTGATCTGCCGCTACGGACGGTGCTGCACGGTCGTCATGTGCGCGTAGCCGACCCGGATCAGCTCGGTGAGCACCTCGAGGTCGACGTCGGCAAGCGTGGTGACGTACAGGCATGCCGCGCCGGTCCGGTGCCGGCCCAGGGACGCGAGGAGGTCCGCCGACTCCGGTGCGACAGTGAGTCCGTACAGCGCGAGATTCGCCTTCCGCGGCGAGAATCCGACGGCGAGCGCATCACCTTCCCGTCCGCTGTCGTAACGGTAGTGATACTGCCCGAACCCGATCATCGACGGTCCCCACATCACCGCCTGCTGTCCGGTCGCCGCGGCAATCAGGTCGAGCAGCGTCCGGGCGTCGGCGTGCCGGGTCGGATGCTCTACGGTGTCGAGGAACGCGGATACCGATTGGGTGGTGGGGCGGGTCTTGTTCTCGGCCATGCCCGCAGTCTGGCAGCGCTCACCGACACTGGCAGCAGATTCTGCAAGGGCGTAAGTTTGTAATCAGTGCAACACGCACCCGACGATCGGTCCTTGGGAGGACGATCATGAACACCTACAGGCGTTTCGGCCGCCCCGGCGGCTGGCAGCAAGCCGACATTCCCGACGCATCCGACGCGGCCGAATGGTTCACCGGCCGCCTACCCGCCGACTGGTTCACCGGGCCCGCCGACGTCGACGTCGACCGTGAGGAGATCGTCGTCGTCGGCGCACTGCCCCCGCCCGAGGACAAGACCGATGCAGCCGCCGACGGACGTATCGCCCGGTTCCGCGAAACCACCCGCGGCGACCGCATGCGGATCGCCGACGAGGCCGAGGCCCGCTACGGACGGAAGGTCGCGTGGGGTGTCACTCTCGGCGACCGCCGAGTTCTGTTCACCCACTTGGCTGTTCCCGTAATGACGCGGCTGCGTCAACCCGAACGGAAGGTCCTCGATACCCTCGTCGATGCGGGCGTAGCCCGTTCCCGCGCCGACGCCCTGAGCTGGACCGTCAGACTGGCCGGTCAGCACAGTGAGCAGTGGCTCGCCGAACTGCGGGAGGCGATGCGCACGGTCGACGATCTGCGTGCCGAAGGACCGCAGCTCTGACCGTTCAGGCCCCCTGAACCCGCTGCTGTACCCACAACGCCGCAGCGTCGACCGAGTCGACCGTGTCGACTCCGGTGGGCGCGGCGGGTCTGCGCACGACGATCACCCGCACGCCGAGTTCGGCCGCTGCGTCGAGCTTCGCACGGGTGTAGGCACCACCGGAATCTTTGGTGACGAGCGTGTCGATCACATTGTCCCGCATCAGAGTTCGCTCGCCGACGAGGGTATAGGGACCGCGTTCTTGCAGCACGGTCCACTGCTGCGGCACCTCGATGTCCAGCGGTTCGACGACCCGCACCAGCGTCTCGTGCCGAGCCAGCGGTCCGACGAACCGGCCGAGGGTCTGGCGGCCGGTACTCAAGAACACGCGGCGGCCGGTTGCGGCGACCGCGGCCGCCTCGTCGTGCCCGTCCACCCAGGTCCATGTGCCGGAACCGGCCGTTCCTGCCCAGCCGGGCCGGGCCAGTCGCACCAAAGGAACACCGGCAGCCTCGCACGCCGCAGCCGCGTTCGCGCTGATCCCGGCCGCGAATGGATGCGTGGCATCGACCACCGAATGAATTCGGCTGTCCCGCAGGAACTGTACGAGTCCCTCGACTCCGCCGAATCCACCGATTCGAACGTCGCCGACCGGAAGACGCGGCGCACTGACCCGGCCGGCGAGCGACGACACGAAGTCGGTACCGTCGGTGGACAGATACTCCGCGAGCGCGCGCGCCTCACCGGTGCCACCCAGGACCAGGACCGTCACGACAACATCCCGGTCAGGACCGGCAACGACGAGCGTTCACCGAGCATCGACACCAGACCGTCGACGTCGAGGCAGTCGTCGACAAGATCGGCCAGCGCCTCGAGCCGAGCGTCGCGCGCGGCCGGAAAACTCACCGTGCCGGTACGCACTTCGCGGCCTGTCGCCGCGGCGACCTCCCGCAGCCACGCCGCGCGAAACCCGTCGCCTTCGAGGCTGCCGTGCCACATCGTGCCGAATACCGAACCGGCACGCGCACCCCCGAGGAAGTCCTCGTCGTCACCGACGGTGATCCGGCCGTGGTGGATCTCGTAGCCCGACACGGGCTCCCCGAGCGCCGTGCCACTCGGCAGTCGCAGTGCCTTGTCCGGCGCGAACACCGTTCGCACGTCGAGCAATCCGAGCCCCTCCGCGGAAATTCCGGCAACGCCCTCCACACCGTCCGGGTCCTCGATCATCGAACCGAGCATCTGGAATCCGCCGCAGATGCCGAGGACGGCACCACCGCGGCGGACATGGTCGAGCAGTGCGACGTCGAGTCCGCGTGACCGCAACCATTCCAGGTCGGCGAGGGTCGCGCGGGTGCCGGGAAGAATCACCGCATCGGCACCGGCCAGTGCACGAGGATCGTCGACGAACCGCACGCGCACATCCGGTTCCAGGCACAGCGCATCGACGTCGGTGAAGTTGCTGATGCGCGGCAACATCACGACCGCAACCGTCACGGCACCGGCGCCGTCGTGGGCGGGTCGCGACGTCAACGCCAGCGAATCCTCGGAATCGAGCCACAGCCCGCGCTGCCACGGCAATACGCCGAGTACCGGACGTCCCGTGAGTGTTTCGAGCGAGTCCAGACCCGGCCGGAGCAGCCCCACATCGCCGCGGAACTTGTTGATCACGAACCCGCGGATCAACGCCTGATCGTCGGGGTCGAGCAATGCCAGGGTGCCGTACATCGACGCGAACACGCCACCACGGTCGATGTCGCCGACCAGGATCGTCGGCAGGTCGCCGTGCCTGGCCAGCCCCATGTTCACGTAGTCGTGTGCACGCAGGTTGATTTCGGCGGCGCTGCCCGCACCCTCGCAGACGACGACGTCGAATCGGCTGCGCAGGTCGTCGAGTGCCGCGAATGCCGCCTCGGCGAGATGCTTCCGGCCACCGGCGAATTCACCGGCCTCGAGCCTGCCCGCCGGCGCACCCATGACGACGACGTGACTGGTGCGGTCGCTGCCGGGTTTGAGCAGCACCGGATTCATCGCCGGCTCCGGGATCGCGCGGGCGGCGACCGCCTGGATCCACTGTGCCCGGCCGATTTCCGACCCGACACCCGTCGCCGGGTCGACGGTGACCATCGAGTTGTTGGACATGTTCTGCGCCTTGAACGGCGCGACCGTCAGCCCGCGGCGGGACAGGGCACGGCAGATCCCGGTCGTCACCACGGACTTCCCTGCGTCCGAGGTGGTTCCGGCGACGAGCAGACCCTGTCCCATCCGATCAGACGGACACTTCGGCGCGACGGTCCGCGCGTTCGGTGAGGAACGCGAAGGCCGCACCCAGACATGCCCACAAGGTGGCCTGCACAGCCAACGACGAGATGCGGAACTCCCACAGCAGCGTCGCCGGGAAATCGTCGGAAACCTCGTCGATCGTCGGCAGTACCAGGTAGCCGAGGATGACCACGGCCAGGAAGGCGAACGCAGGCGCGACGAGGCGGACCGTGCGCAGTTCCTGGGTGGCCAGTGCCTTCCGGACGACCACGGCGACCGAGACCGCCACGAGCCCGAGAATCACCGTCGCGAGCCACAACCAGGTGCGCTGGCTGATCGTGTCGGGATCACCGACTGCGGGCGGGTTCGCCGGATATTTGAAGAAGGGGACTGCCTCGATCGCCAGCCACCCGAATCCGGCGGTGGCCAGTGCGAGCGCGTATCCGGGGACCGCGGTGTGACGGCGGGCGAAGTGCAGCACCGACGCATAGATCGCGCCGAGCGCCAGACCTGCGAGGGTCGTCGCGAGGAACAGGCCGGCCTTCTGCCCGGACCGGCTGACCAGGGCATCGTCACCGTGGCTGTGGCCCCCGGGCTCGGCTGCGCCGTGGCTGTGACCGTCTGGCTCGGCTGCGCCGTGGCTGTGACCGTCTGTGGTGTCGGCGGACGCGGCTTCCTCGAGCGCGATCGCCGCCTCAATGTGTGGTTCGCCGATGACGAACGCGACCGCACCGGCGAGTAGGCCTGCGATCAGGCCCGCCAGCAGACCACGCAGCAGAAGCTGCACGAAGCTGCCGGTCAGCGCGGTGGACGTTGCTTCAGTTGTGGCGGTGCTCATCGGTCCGCTCTCGTTCAGTGGCACGGAAGGCCAAGCAGGTGCCGGCCGTCATGCATCAACTCGTGCATGAACATGCCGCTGCGGGAGATCGCTCCCTGATCGAAACCGACCAGATACAGCACCACGAAGGCGAGCAGAACGGTCGCGGCGATCGCAGCGGCCAGCGCAGCGTTGCCCAGCGACTCGTCGGGAAGGTGAACGACGGCCATGAGTTGCCCCCTCGGGATTGACGCGTCCCATCGAAAAGGTCATGAGTCGAGGGAGTGTTCTGGCTCCCGGACCGTCGGTCCGATCACAGTGGCGCGACCGCTCCGGTTTCGCACCGGATTGCCTGCACCTCGACACATGCGTACGCGGAACAATTGCACCGTGCCGCCGCGCATGTCAAGCGTGAGGCGGTGTGATCGAATGTCGGCCGTGTTGCGCCTGCAGTTGCTGACCCACGCATCCACCGACGCTCAGACGGTCGCGCGCTTTCCCACCGACGAGCCGCTCTGCGTTCGTGGCCGGCGTGAGCTCGCCCGCGCAACTCCACCCGTCGTCGATGTCGCGCTGACCGCGCCGGAACGCCGAGCCGTCGACACCGCGGCAGCATTGGGCCTGCACGCGGAAGCCGATCCGGCGTTGCGTGACCTGGACTACGGCGCGTGGGCGGGTCTGTCGATGGCGGCGGTACCCCCGGCCGACCTCACGGCGTGGTTGACCGACCCGCATGTGGCTCCACACGGCGGTGAATCGATCGTGGCGCTGCTCGATCGGACCCGGTCCTGGTTGGACTCGATGGCAGCCGGGTCGGGGCGGTGGCTCGCGGTGACGCACCCGTCGGTGGTGCGGGCAGCGGTGGTGTGCGCCGTGGGTGCTCCTGCGTCGGCTTTCTGGCGGATCGACGTGCGTCCGGCGACCATCACGCGACTGCACGCCCGTGGCGGCACCTGGACGCTGCGGTTGACCTGACCGTCACCAGGTGACGTCCTCTTCGCACCGGCGCCCGTCGACGACCGTTTCGATCTGGACGGTCGCGTGGTCGAGTCCGTGTGTGGACAGGACCGTGCGGGCGGACTCGAGAACCCAGCGAGAATCGTGGTCGCTGACCAGGTGCACGGTCGCGACGTCCATCCCGGTCGTCAGTGTCCACACGTGCAGGTCGTGGACGCCTGCGACACCGGGCAATGCGGCGAGATCGGCGCGGACCGCATCGACGTCCAGGTGCGCCGGGGACGCCTGCGTGAGGATGCGCAACGACGCCGCCGCGAGGCGCAGCGCCCGCGGCACGACCCACAGTGAGATGAGCACACCGACAACGATGTCCGCGACATTCCAGCCGAAACCGATGATCAACGCACCGGCGACGAGGACCCCGATGCTGCCGACCGCGTCGGCGAGCACCTCGAGGTAGGCGCCGCGCACGGCGAGGCTGTCCTTCGCGTCGGCCCGCAGCATGACCATCACGACGAGGTTCGCGACGAGGCCGGCCGCCGCGGTGAGGATCATCGCCAGGCCGGGCAGTTCCGGGCTGTCGCCGATGCGTTCGACGGCTTCGTAGAACACCCATGCCGCGACGCCGAGCAGCAGGACCGCGTTCGCCATCGCCGTGAGCACCTCGGCGCGATGCCAGCCGAAGGTGCGGGCCGCGGCGCTGCTGCCGCGACGGGCCAGCACGAGCGCGATCATGCCCATCGACATGCCGACCACGTCGGTGAGCATGTGCCCGGCGTCGGCGAGCAGCGACAGCGATCCGATCCACAGGCCGACCGCGGCCTCGAGGATCAGGAAGACGACGAGGATGCCGAGCGCGACGGCCATCCGTCGAATCGTCGCCGCGGACGGGCCGGTCCTGCCGTGCTCGTGACCCACGCCGTGCGAATGTCCGTGACCGTTCCCCATGGTTCTCCCTCCGAAATCCCGGTCAGCATATGCACATATACGCATGTGTTCAACACTTCCGTGGTTCGGGAGGGAATGCAGGCACCGCGGGCCGGTCAGGGCTGCGTCATGCAGGGCCTGGATCGGGGCGGTAGGCGGGAGTGTCGGTGGTGGGCGGCAGGGTGGCGATCGCCGAGATCCGTCCCAGACCCGCGGCCTGCATGAGATCGACGGTCAGCGACCGCAACTGTGCGAACACCACCGTCGACGACAGCCCGGCGCCCACAACCAACTCCGGGGTCAACTTGCGGGCGATGCTGCGCAGCACCCGCGCGACCTCGGCCTGATCGGGCTGGTCCCCCGGCTCCGCGAGAATGACCTCGCGCAGCACACCGACCGCGTCCGCGAGTTCCTCGACCAGTCGGACCAGCCGCGGATCGAGAATCTCGTCGTCGTGCACGAGCGCCAGCGACCGCCGCGCGAGGACCCGAATGTTGCGCATCGCATTGTCGATCGGATCGGCCGCCGCCGTGAGCCGTTCCAAACGGGGCCTGCTGTTCCAGTACAGCGGGGAGATCCGGCTGATCTCCCGCCCGCCCTTCAGATTGGTTCGCATCCCGTCGATCGCCGACTGCGTCTCACGGGCCTGCTGCAAAGCCTCGTCGATCGGCTTCGGATTGTTCTCGACCAGCCCGGACTCGATCTTCCGCAGCACCTCCACTGCCGTCGCCAGGATTCCGGCGGCGTCGCGCCGCGCGCGGCGCACCGGATGGGTCGGGACCACCGCGACCACCGCGATTCCCACGAGACCACCGATCAGGGCGTCGACCATCCGGTCGATACCCCCGCTGTCCCCGGGCGGGATCAGCGTTGCCACCAGCACCGCCGAGTTGCCTGCCTGCATCGAGAAGATCGGGCCACCGTTGATCAGCACGGCTGTGGACATGGCAATCACGACGACGAATGCGATCTGCCACGGGCCGCTGCCGATAGCCGAAATGATCAGATCGCCGACCCCGATGCCGACCGTCACACCACACACGAGTTCCACCGACCGACGCAGGCGCGAACCCAACGACAGGCCGAGGGACACCACCGCGGCGATCGGTGCGAAGAACGGATGCTCGTGCCCGACCGGACCGGTCGCCACCCACCAGGCCAGCCCCGCGGCGAGGGCACATTGAACAATCGGCAGTGCCGAGCCACGCAGCCTGGTCGCCGGTGCCCGCAGTCGCCGGCGTATGTCGGTCCGGTCGGGCAGGCGCCTACTCGACGCCGAGCTCACGTGCTGCCCGCGGATCGCAATCCTCGAGCAGGTCGAGGCAGCGGGCGTACTCGCCGGTCTCACCGATCGTCTGCGCGGCACGAGCGAGAGCGGCGACGCACCGCAGGAATCCCCGGTTCGGTTCGTGGTCGAACGGAACCGGGCCGAAGCCCTTCCATCCGTTGCGGCGCAACTGATCGAGGCCACGGTGATACCCGGTGCGGGCGTAGGCATAGGCCGTGATCGTCTGACCGTGGTCGAGGGCGGCCTCCGCCAGATACGCCCACGCGATGGACGCCGTCGGATGGTCCGCCGCTACCTTGGCTGCGTCCTCACCGTTGAGCAGTGCCGATTCCGCGTCGTCGTCGCCGGGAAGCAGGGTGGGCTGGGGTCCGAGGAGGTCACCGAAAGAGGTCATGGCGACCATTCTGCCCGTCCCCGCGCGACGCTGGATAGGCTGCCCGGGAAACCGTTGGCCGTCGAACGAGGTGTATTCGTGCCGGATCCGAAGAACGAAGGCGCTTCCACTCCCCTGCCTGCGGAGTCGACCACGCCGCACGATGACGTTCCGGCTGATGACACTCCGGTTGACGGCTCGGTGCAGGATGCACCACCTGGTCCAGCATCGACCGGCGACGACAGCGCTGCAGATGAGGTCACCGCAGATGGCGACGCGGTAGAAGACGACGCGGTACAAGACGACGCGGTACAAGACGACGCGGTAGAAGGCAAAACCGATGCCGATGCCGATGCCGATGCGGTCGCGACCCTGCGTCGGGAACCGAGCGCAATCGACGCCGACGCGAAGACGGTGGCGATTCCCATTGCCGGTCGCACGACCGGATCCGGCCCATCCACGTCGACATCCACCCGCGCAACCGGCGACAGCCGGGGATCCACGGACGACGCCGTGACGGTCGCACATGCGGCCGCCGATGCGACGACCGTCGCGATCCCGGCCGCCGAGGCCGCCACCGTGCAGATCCCGGTGCGTTCGCACGTGCCGAACAAGCGCCGACCGCAGCGCATCGAACCACGACTGCCCGAACCGCCGCGACCCGAGCCACAGCGGTTCCAGCCGCAGCCGACGCCACAGCGCATCGAACCGACGCCCCGTCGCGACAGCAAGCGCTGGGTGCTCGCGGCGGCCGGTGCGGGTGCGCTGGTGGTCGCGGCGATCGTCGTCGCGGCGGTGGTCGTGTTCCTCGATCGTCGGGCCGACAATTCGCCCGAGGCGCGGATCCGCGCGAGTGTCGACACATTCGTGAATGCCCTCGCCGCCGGCGATCTCGCGACATTGCGGGCGTCGACATGCGGCGGTCTGGCGGAGTTCTACGCGACGGTGGACCCCGAGCAGTTCACGGACATCCACAACCTTGCGCTACAGCAGGGTTCGGTGCCGGTCGTGACGAGCGTCGACAAGGTCCAGATCACCGACAACCTTGCGATCGTGCAGGTGACCGCGCATCCGACGGGAACCCCGACCGATGTCACCGAGCGGACCTTCGACCTGTCCGACGTGGGCGGGGAATGGAAGGTCTGCGGAGAATAGCGGCCGTGCGTGTTTCCGGTAGCGGGTGCTACCGGGAAC
>NZ_JBAQXC010000041.1:0-2668 GCF_049299235.1 Rhodococcus sp. (in: high G+C Gram-positive bacteria)
ACTGACCGCCGGGCCGGGGCTGCCGCTGCGGCTGCGACCGCGGCGCCGGTCCCCGACCAGGTTCTGGGTGTGGGCCACCCGATAGAAACTGGACTGCGAACACTCCACCACACCCGCATCGAAGGACCGCCAATACAGTTGGCACACAGACAGATCCGTGTTCTCTTCGGCGAGGAGAACCTCGACGATGGCGTCCTTCTCGGAGGGCGACAACGCGGCCGGCTGCGGCCGATCCTTCTGAGGAACCGGATCGGGCACTGGCTGATAGTGCCGATACCCGCGGGCATCGCGGTAGTAACTGGCCCGTGGTATCCCCGTCAGCTCGCAGGCCTGCACGATCGAGACGCCAGCTGCGGCCAACTCGGTGATGGTGTCGGTCAGGACAGTTTTCTGCGCTCGAGCCACTGTGCGTACTCGCGTGCACTCATCAGCGACGGCGGGATCTGCGGGTTCTCCTCGGTCGAACTCTTGGTGATCCCCTGCAAGAGTTCGAATGCTTTTCCCAGAATGTCCTGGGCTGCCTCGGCCTGCGCGACTTTCTCGCGGAGGCGTTCGTTTTCCTTGCGGAGCTTGGCGAGTTCCGCGCGGTCTCGACTGTCCAATCGGTCCCTCGAGTTGTCTGCTGCGGTCACCATCGACTCCTGCAAGTCTCCCGAATCCCGGGCTTGGATCCAACGCCTGACAGTATTGCGGTCGAGTCTGTTCTCGCGGAGCAGGCGGGTCTTGGCGCCGCGTTCGAGGCACTGGTCCCACTGCCGCAGGAACTCGATCCGATAGGCCATGGGATAGGCGGGTTTGCCGGTGCGGGTCCGCCCGACGGGGATGTCGATCATCTGGGTGCTCCGATCCCCACGCTGGTTGCCGGGTGTCTCACGATCATCCTGGCAACCAGCGCCTACCGCGCGCGGCTGTCCTCCCCGTCGGCGGACCTACGTCACCTACCGGCGGGCACGTCGCCCGGGACCATCGGCAGACGTCCGGCTGCCTCCGCGTCCGCGGCGCGCAGGAACGACGCGGTGTTCGACGCGCACGCGAGGCAGATCGCCTCGTGACCGGCCGACGGGTCGCGGTCCATCTCGTAGGCGATGTAGGAATCGCCGCAACGATGGCACCGGACGCGGGCCTCCCACGGGTCGTCGACCTCGTCGCGCGGGTCGTGCGGACGGTCGAGTGCGAACCACGACGGCTTCGACATCGTCAGCGCCGCGCCGTACAACACCGCCGCGAGCACCGCGCTGAGCGGCGGCGCCCACACCGCGCCCGTCGCACCACCGAACGCCACCGTCAGGACTCCGACCAGCGACGACACCCCCCACGCGACCACCCCGGCCGGGTTGATCGCGGGCACCCGGCCCGGCCGGAACTCGACCGGCGGAACCTTGGTGCCGGGCCGCGCCGACAGGAGGATGTGGGTGAGGGCGATCGCCACCCAGCTCACGATGATCACACCCTGATAGCTGAGCGCCTGCAGGATCCACGACAGCACGTTCGTCAGCATCATCACGTACACGACGACCGCGACGACGGCCAGCCAGAACACCCGCGGCAACGTCAGGCCGAGGGCTCGGGCGAAGAAGTTCTGGGTGTTCGTCGACGCGAGATAGAAGTTGCCGGAATTGACGCGGGTTTGGCTGGCGACCACCCACAGCAGGCCCCAGAACCCCATCATCGACACGATCCCCAGGATCGCCGATTCCTCGGTCAGTGCCCCTTCGATGTCGATGGTGTGGGTGAGGAACATGCCGACCACGGCGTTGACGAGCAGGGTCACCACGTAGAACGGTGTCCCGAAGGTGACGCGCCCGTGGAAGGTCGCGTCCTCGGGCCGGCCGAAGCGAGCGAAATCCCAGGCCATCATCGTGACGACCCAGACGCCCATGTAGACGGTGTACGCGAACCACCATCCGGGCACACCGACGTCGGCGGCGTTGTCCGGCCGGTAGGTGAGCCAGTCGTTGCTGTACCCGTACTCAGCGATCGCCCAGACGACCGAGCCCACGAGCCCCAGTAGGTACAGGGGCAGCAGCACCCCGTTGATCTTGTCGAGCCACGTGGTCACCCCGCGCATCGCCAGCGGCGCCTGATACACCACGACGACCAACGCGCACACCGCGATCGGGATGCCCGGCCAGTACGCGTGCAGAGCGCTCGCGACGATCGCACCTTCCGCGACGACGTAGTAGGTGATGGTGATGCCGAACAGGGCGGCCGCGAACGCGGAGCCGGCCCGGCCGAACAGTGCCCGCGAGAACAGCGACACGCTCGTTCCCGTCCGCGCGGCGTAGCGGGACACGACCGAGTTGATCGCCCCGTAACTGATCGCCGACAACGCGATTCCGATGATGGTGTCGATGGTGCCCACGGCGAGGGTGACCGTGCTACCCACCACGACCCAGAACATCGCGCTCATGAGTCCGAACCACGCCATCGACACCGACAGGCGTCCGCTGCGCCACGACAACGGCACGATATGCAATGAGTAATCTTCTGCGGCAGCGCGTTCCAATACTTTCGGATCGTCCTGCATCGATACGACCAACGACGGGAGTTCGCTGGTCTTCACGTCCGGTGACACTGACATGGGATGTTCCTTCTTCGCTGGAGTTTCCTCTGGCGCCGTTGCCGTCCGGATGTCTGTGGTGACGGCGCTCGGGTACCCGCACAGCGC
>NZ_JBAQXC010000042.1:0-2322 GCF_049299235.1 Rhodococcus sp. (in: high G+C Gram-positive bacteria)
GGCGGCGAGCATCGCGACCGTGGGCGCCTCGAACACGTCCCGGACGCCCAGATGTGCGGCGGTGGCGGTGTTGATGCGTGCGACCACCCGAGTAGCACTGAGCGAGTTGCCGCCGAGGTCGAAGAAGTTGTCGTCGAGACCGGCCAGGTCCAGACCGAGCACCTCGGCGAAGGCACCCGCGACGGCTCGCTCGGTGCCGGTGACCGGCGCCCGGTACTCGGCACGCGCACGGTGCGGTACGGGCAGGGCGGCGCGATCGAGTTTGCCGACCGGGGTGAGCGGCAGTTCGTCGAGCACGACGATCGCCGCCGGAATCATGTGTGTCGGCACGAGATCCCGAAGGTGCTCGCGCAGTGCGTCCGGGTCGGGTTCGACGGTGGCGTCCGACTCCGCCGCCGCAGGCAGCACATAGGAGACGAGGACGGTGCCCCCGGCGGGGCCGCGGTGGCCGACGGTGACAGCGAAGTCGACTGCCGAGTGGCGGGCGAGGGCGGCGTCGATCTCGCCGAGTTCGACGCGGATGCCGCGGATCTTGACCTGGAAATCGGACCGGCCGACGTAGTCGAGGGTCGCGGTGCCGTCGCCGATGTTCCGCCACCGCACGACGTCACCGGTGCGGTAGAGGCGCGCGCCGGGTTCACCGAAGGGGTCGGCGACGAACCGCGATGCGGTCAGCGATGCCCTGCCCCGGTAGCCGCGCGCCAACGCCGGGCCGCCGAGGTACAGTTCGCCGGCGACCCCGGCCGGGACCGGGCGCAGCGCGGCATCGAGGACCACCTCGCTGAACCCGCGCGCCGGACCGCCGATCGTCACCGGTTCACCGGGAGCGAGTGGATCGCTGAGGTTCGCCATCACGGTGGATTCGGTGGGTCCGTATCCGTCGAGCATCGTCCGGCCCGGCGCCCAACGCTCCACCAGTTCCGGTGCGCACGCCTCCCCCGCGACGAGCAGGGTGCGCAGTGCGTCGAGGCCGGCGGGCTCCAGGGAGGCGAGCACACTCGGGGTCAGCGCGGCGTGGGTGACGGATTCGCGCCGCAGCAGGCCGGTCAGTTCGTCGCCGCCGTAGATGGTCTGCGGCACGACGACCAGGGTTGCGGCCGATCCGGCCGCCCACAGCATCTCGAACACCGACGCATCGAAACTCGGTGAGGCACAGTGCAACACCCGTGCATCTCGGTTGACTCCGGTGCGGGTGCGTTGTTCGGCCACCAGGTTCGCCAGCCCGTGGTGGGTGACGACAACTCCCTTCGGCAAGCCGGTCGATCCCGACGTGTAGATCACGTACGCGGCCTGGTCGCGGCGGACCGGGACGGGGGCAATCGGCGGGTCGGACACAGTGTCGCCTGGCATGGTGTCGGCGGGCATGGTGTCGGCGGGCATGGCGTCGGCGGGCATGGCGTCGGCGGGCATGGTGTCGGCGGGTTCGTCGAGCACGAGCCAGTGCACCGAGCCGGGCAGCCGGTGCCGCGTGGCCGAAACCGTCACGCCGACCGCCACTTCCGAATCTGCGATCATGTGTTCGATGCGGCCGGCCGGGTGGTTCGGGTCGACCGGAACGAACGCGGCGCCGGTCTTCGCGACCGCCCACACCGCGGTCACCGATTCGACGGACCTGGTGAGCGCGACCGCGACGATCGACTCGCGGTGCACCCCGGCGACCCGCAGCAGACCGGCGAGAAGGTTCGACGCGGCATCGAGTTCGGCGTAGGTGACGGTCCGGTCCGGTGCGGCGAGCGCGACGCCGCCGGGATTCGCGGCCACCGCGTCGGCCAGCAGGTGCGGCAGCGTGATTTCCGGCATCGGGTCGGTGCCGTGCACGACGGTGCGGTGCCCGGATTCCAGATCGGACAGTCGGGTACCCGCGTCGGCGGTGAGCATCACCTCGACGAGCGCGACGACAGCGTCGTGGTTGGCGCGCAGGTCGTCGTCGCCGTAACGGTCGGGGTTGGCCGCGAATTCGACGACGACGGCTGTTCCGCTGCGATACACGTTCACCGCGAGATCCGGGACGGGACCGGCGGTGAGGATGTGGAAGTCGACGGACAACGCACCGAACCGCAGATGCCGGTCGAACAGCATCACGTTGACCATCGGGCCGGTCACCGCCCGGGCAGCGGCGTCGGCACCGAGATCACGCAGGATGTCCTCGACGTTCCCGCGCTGGTGTCGCAGTGCGCCGACCAGTTCGCCCTGGACGCGGCCGACGAGGTCGCCGACGGTGTCGCCCGGCCGCGTCCGCACCCGGACCGGGGCGACGTTGGCCAGCATGCCGCCCGAACGCCGCAGGATCGCGGTGGGTCGCGCCGAGACGGGGACATCGAC
>NZ_JBAQXC010000043.1:0-4654 GCF_049299235.1 Rhodococcus sp. (in: high G+C Gram-positive bacteria)
GTGCCGAGGCGGGCGCCGACCTGACGGCCGCCGCCGACGGCATCGCGACGGTGTCGGTGCCCGGCCGCGTCGAACTCGTCGATCGTGGTCAGGACTTCCTCGCGGTTGTCGACTACGCGCACAAGCCCGCTGCGCTCGAAGCTGTCATCGCCACGCTGCGTGGGCGCAGTTCGGGACGCATCGCCGTGGTTGTCGGCGCAGGTGGCGACCGCGACCGCGGCAAACGCGCACTGATGGGTGCCGTCGCGGCGCGCGGCGCCGAGTTCGTCGTGATCACCGACGACAATCCGCGTACCGAGGATCCGGCGGCCATCCGCGCCGCCATGCTGGTCGGTACCCGGTCGGTCCCGGATGCCGAGCGGGGCGAGATCGTCGAGATCGGTGACCGCGCGGCCGCGATCGATGCAGCCGTCCGCTGGGCCGGTCCCGGTGACGTCGTGCTCGTGGCAGGCAAGGGGCACGAGCGTGGCCAGGAAATCCACGGGATCAAGCATCCCTTCGACGACCGGGAGGTGCTGGCGGACGTCCTCGAGCGCACTCGGACGTCCCGATCGGCGCCCCAGCCCGATGATCCCGGCCGCAACGGTACGGGCGGCACCCGAGATGGAGGCACAGCATGATCCCGATGACCCTGACCCGCATCGCGGAGGTGGTCGGTGGGACGTTGCACGACGTGGACGATCCGTCGGTGGAGGTGAGCGCCACCGTCGAGTTCGATTCGCGGCGGATCACCCCAGGCGGATTGTTCCTCGCGCTGCCCGGCGAGCGGTCCGACGGACACGACCATGCCGCGGCCGCAGTCGCCGCGGGTGCCGTCGCGGTGCTCGCGGCCAGGCCCGTCGGTGTACCGGCGATCGTGGTGCCCGCGGTGCCGCGAACCGACACCAATTCGCTCGCGTTCGAACACGACACCGACGGGTCGGGCGCTGCGGTGCTCGCGGCCCTCGGCACACTCGCGCGGGTTGTCGTCGACGAGCTGACCGCGACCGGGCTGACCGTCGTCGGTGTCACCGGGTCCGCCGGCAAGACATCGACCAAGGATCTGCTGGCAGCGGTGCTGGCGCCACTCGGTGAGGTCGTCGCGCCCCCCGGATCGTTCAACAACGAGCTCGGTCACCCGTGGACGGCGCTGCGCGCCACCCGCGCCACCCGCTACCTGGTGCTCGAGATGTCGGCGCGGGGACCCGGCCACATCGCGGCCCTGGCTGCGGTGGCACCGCCGCGGATCGGCGTCGTGCTCAATGTGGGCACAGCGCATCTCGGCGAGTTCGGTTCGCAGGAGGTCATCGCCGAGACCAAGGGCGAACTCGTCGAGTCCCTGCCGTCGACCGCCGACGGCGGTGTCGCGATCCTCAACGCCGACGACCCGCTGGTCGCGAAGATGGCGACCCGCACGGGTGCCCGTGTCGTCTTCGTCGGCAGCACCCCGTCGGCTGCGGTGCGTGCAGAGAACGTGCGCCTCGACGAATCGGCCCGGGCGTCGTTCACTCTTGTCGTCGCCGATCCGGAGGTGGACGGCGGGCGGCGCAGTGTCGAGGTCATGCTCGCCGTGCACGGCGAGCACCACGTCGGGAATGCGCTCTCCGCGGCTGCCGCGGCCCTCGAAGTCGGTGCGACTCTCGACCAGATCGCGGCGGCACTCGGTGGGGCCGCGCCGGTATCGGCACACCGCATGGCTGTGCGTACCCGCGCCGACGGCGTCACCGTCATCGACGACGCCTACAACGCCAACCCCGATTCGATGCGGGCCGCACTCAAGGCGTTGGTGACGATGGCCCGCGCCGGTGACAGCCCGCGACGGACATTTGCGGTGCTCGGGGAGATGGCGGAACTGGGCGACGAGGCCGTCGTCGCGCACGATGCCATCGGCCGCCTCGCGGTGCGTCTCGATGTCACCCGGATCGTCGCGGTCGGCGCGACGCGCCCCGTGCGCGGCTTGTTCCAGGGCGCGGTGATGGAAGGATCCTGGGGTGAGGAAGCGAGCCACGTCCAGGATGCGGACGCGGCCATCGCGCTCCTCCACGACGAACTCGAACCCGGCGACATCGTGCTGGTGAAGGCGTCGCAGTCGGTCGGTCTGTGGTCGGTCGCAGACGCGATCCTCGGCGCAGGCACCGGAAACACCGATGCTGCTGTGGACACGGATGGCGCTGCGACTACGGAGGCCGCACAGTGAGACAGATCCTTTTCGCCGCCGGTATCGCGCTGGCAGTGTCGATCCTGCTCACGCCGGTGCTGATCAAGGCGTTCTCGCGGCAAGGCTTCGGTCAGGAGATCCGCGTCGAGGGGCCGCAGAGCCACCAGTCCAAGCGCGGTACGCCGACGATGGGCGGTGTCGCCATCCTCGCCGGCCTGTGGGCCGGCTACTTCGGTTCGCATCTGATCGGTCTCGGGTACGAGGGCGCGGAAGGCCCGTCCGCGTCGGGTCTGCTGGTGCTTGGCCTGACCACCGCACTCGGCGGTGTCGGTTTCCTCGACGACTTCATCAAGATCCGCAAGCAGCGCAACCTGGGTTTGAACAAGACCGCGAAACTCGTCGGCCAACTCGTCGCCGCCGTCGTGTTCGGCATTCTGGCCTTGCAGTTCCGCAACGACTCCGGTCTGACCCCCGGCAGCACACACCTGTCGTACGTCCGCGACATCGCCACCGTGTCGATGGGCTCGATCGTGTTCATCCTGTTCGTATATCTGCTGGTCAGCGCCTGGTCGAACGCGGTGAACCTCACCGACGGACTCGACGGTCTGGCCGCAGGCTCGATGAGCCTGGTGCTCGGCGCCTATGTGATCATCACGTTCTGGCAGTACCGCAACTCGTGCGTCGCCGAACCGGGCAAGGGCTGCTACGACGTGCGCGATCCGCTGGACCTGGCGCTGCTGTGCGCTGCCGGCGCCGCCGCGTGCATCGGCTTCTTGTGGTGGAATGCCGCCCCGGCGAAGATCTTCATGGGTGACACCGGTTCACTCGCGCTCGGTGGCATGCTGGCGGGTCTGTCCGTCACCACCCGCACCGAACTGCTCATGGTCGTCATCGGAGCGCTCTTCGTCGCCGAGGCAGCCTCGGTCGTCATCCAGGTGGCGGTGTTCCGGTCCAGTCGGCGTCGCGTGTTCCGGATGGCGCCCTTCCATCACCATTTCGAACTCGGTGGCTGGGCCGAAACCACGGTGATCATCCGGTTCTGGCTGCTCGCAGCCATCGCCTCGGCTGTCGGCCTGGCCCTGTTCTACAGCGAATACCTCACGGCGATCGGGGACTGACACCGTGGCACACGACTTGGAGTGGATCCGCGGCACGCGGGTCCTCGTCGCGGGCGCCGGAATCTCGGGGCGTGCCGTCGTGACCCCACTCACCGATCTCGGCGCGTCCGTGACCGTCACCGACCGCAACGCCGACGCACTCGGCCGCTGCCGTGAACTGGGTGCCGACACCGTCGATCTCGACGCGCTGGTTGCCGAGGCCGACGCGGATCCGACCGCACTGCGCCGCTTCGCACTGGTCGTCACGAGCCCCGGGTTCGCCCCCGACTCGCCACTGCTCTCGCACACGGCAGGCGCGGCGGTACCCATCTGGGGTGACGTCGAACTGTCCTGGAGGATGGACCGGGCCGAGATCTACGGCCCGGCGCGCCGCTGGCTCGTCGTCACGGGAACGAACGGCAAGACCACCACGACGATGATGCTCCACGCCATCCTCGACGCCGCCGGCGTGCCGTCCGTGGCCTGCGGAAACATCGGACTGCCCATCCTCGACGCGCTGCGGCGCACCGAACCGCGCGCCGAGGTCCTCGCCGTCGAACTGTCGTCCTTCCAGTTGCATTGGGCACCGTCGGTGCAGCCTTCCGCCGGTGTCGTCCTCAACATCGCCGAGGATCATCTCGACTGGCACGGCGGCATCGAGGGTTACATCGACGCGAAGGCCCGCGCGCTCACCGGCACGGTCGGGGTGCTCGGCCTCGACGATCCGATCGCCGGGGGTCTGCGCGAGCGGTCGCAAGCCGTCGTCACCGTCGGCTTCACCCTCGGTTATCCGCAGCCAGGGGAACTCGGTGTCAGCGGTGACGTCCTGGTGGACCGCGCGTTCGCGGATTCCGCGGTGCTCGCGGCCGTCGCCGACGTCTCACCCGCGGGCCCGGCCGGTCTGTCCGACGCGCTTGCCGCGGCGGCTCTTGCGCGGGCGATCGACGTACCGGAGTCCGCGGTGCACGACGGCCTGCGTCGGCACCGGGTCGGGCCGCACCGTGCCGCACCGGTCGGGACCGTCACCGGCGTCGACTACATCGACGATTCGAAGGCCACCAACCCGCACGCGGCACGCACATCGCTGCTCGCCCACGGCAGCGTGGTGTGGGTGGCGGGCGGATTGCTCAAGGGTGCGCAGATCGACGACCTCGTGGTGGAGGTCGCGCCGAGACTGCGGGCGGCCGTGCTGCTCGGCCGCGATGCCGGTCTGATCGTCGACGCTCTGGCGCGACACGCCCCGCAGGTTCCCGTCGTCCACGTCGACACGCGCGACGATGGACCGGTGAGCGGCACCGAATCGAGCAGCACCGAATCGAGCAGCACCGAATCGAGCAGCACCGAATCGAGCAGCACCGCATCGAGCGGTGCCGTGCGCCGGATCTCGCTGCCCGGCGCCGATGGCCCCGCTGCGATGAGC
>NZ_JBAQXC010000044.1:0-19913 GCF_049299235.1 Rhodococcus sp. (in: high G+C Gram-positive bacteria)
GCCCGGTTCCTCGCCGGACTGCCGCACGGCGCCTACTTCGGTGTCGCCGCGCTCGTCGCCGCGCACCTCGCCGGCCCACAGCGCCGCGCCAGGGCCGTCGCGCAGGTGATGCTCGGCCTGTCGGTCGCCAACGTCGTCGGTGTCCCCGTCGCGTCATGGCTCGGGCAGGCGCTCGGCTGGCGGACCGCCTTCGGTCTCGTGGTGGTCATCGGTGTCGCGACCGTCGCGGCCATCGCCGCGTGGGTGCCGACGGTGTCGATGCCCGTCACCAATCCCGTCACCGAACTCGGGGCGCTGCGGCAACGGCAGGTGTGGCTGACGCTGATCGTCGCGACCGTCGGCTTCGCCGGATGTTTCGCCGTCTACACCTACCTTGCGACGACCCTCACCGACGTCACCGGTGTCGCCCGCTCGGCGGTGCCGATCGGGCTGGCCGTGTACGGCGCGGGCATGGTCGTGGGCAGCCTCGTCGGCGGCAGGCTCGCCGACCGGGCACTGATCCCCGGCCTGATCGGCGGCATGCTCGTCTACGCGGTGCTGCTCGGTCTGTTCGTCGCCGGCGCCCATCACCCGGTCACCGCGTTCGTGCTGTTGTTCCTCATCGGCGCGACCAACGCCGCGTTGATCCCGGGCCTGCAAACCCGGCTCATGGATGTGGCCGCCGAGGCCCAATCGCTCGCCGCGTCGCTGAACCATGCCGCCCTCAACGCCGCGAACGCACTCGGCGCGTGGCTCGGTGGTCTCGTCATCGCCGCCGGACTCGGATACACGGCCCCCGCCGCTGTCGGTTCCGTGCTCGCGCTCGCCGGCGTCGCGGTCCTCGCCGTGTCGGTCCGCCTGGACACCGTCCCGGCGAACAAGGCTCGTCGGCTCCGTCGGATACGGTGACCGGCGTGCCTCGCATCGTCACCACCGTCAACGTCAACGGCGTCCGCGCCGCCGCCACCAAGGGCCTGCTCGAGTGGCTCGCAACCTCGGCCGCCGACATCGTGTGCCTGCAGGAGGTCCGCGCGACCGAGAAGCAGTTCCACACGGCGATCGCCCCGGCACTCGACGCGGGCTGGCACGTCGTCGGCACCGAATCGTCCGCGAAAGGCCGCGCCGGTGTCGCGATCCTGTCCCGTATCCCGGCCGACGCGGTCCGCATCGGCTTCGGCGACGATTCGTTCGCCGACACCGGCCGCTACCTCGAGGCGGACTTCGGTGACCTGACCGTCGGCAGCCTGTACCTGCCCACCGGCGAGGCCGACACCCCGAAGCAGGACGAGAAGGAACGATTCATGAAATCGTTCGCCGCATACCTGGGGGAGCGGGCGGCCGAGGTCGCCGCCGCAGGCAGACACATCCTCGTGTGCGGCGACTGGAACATCGCCCACACCGAACGCGACATCAAGAACTGGAAGGGCAACGTCCGCAAGTCCGGGTTCCTTCCGCACGAACGCGACTGGGTCGGTGACCTTCTCGCGACCGGTCAATGGCGTGACGTGGTGCGCGAACAGCACGGCGACGTCGCCGGACCGTACTCGTGGTGGTCGTACCGCGGCAAGGCGTTCGACACCGACGCGGGCTGGCGCATCGACTACCACCTGGTGTCGCCTGCCCTCGCCGACCGGGTGACCGCAGCCCACGTCGAGCGGGCCGCCACCTACGCCGAACGCTGGTCGGACCACGCGCCGGTGACCGTCGAATTCCGGTGACCTCGGTCGCGGTGCCGGACCCGATGCGTGACAGTATCGAGCACATGTCGAGCACTGCAGATCAGAACGCCACCGCGCCGACCGCCCGGCCCCGGGTGCTGTCCGGTATTCAGCCCACCTCGGACTCCTTCCACCTCGGGAACTTCCTCGGCGCGCTGCAGCAGTGGGTGCCGATGCAGGACGAGTTCGACGCCTACTACTTCATCCCCGATCTGCACGCGATCACCGTGCCGCAGGACCCGAAGGACCTGCGCAAGCGGGTCCTGGTCTCGGCCGCGCAGTTGCTCGCCGTCGGCATCGACCCGGAGAAATCGGTGCTGTTCGTGCAGAGTCAGGTACCCGAGCACGTCGAACTGTCCTGGGTGCTGACCTGCATGACCGGTTTCGGTGAGGCCGGCCGCATGACCCAGTTCAAGGACAAGTCCGCGAAGCAGGGCAGCGAGCACGCCGGTGTCGGCCTGTTCACCTATCCGATGCTCATGGCCGCGGACATCCTGCTCTACCGGGCGCAGCGGGTGCCGGTCGGCGAGGATCAGCGTCAGCATCTCGAGCTGACCCGCGACCTCGCGCAGCGTTTCAACAAGCGGTACGGCAAGACGTTCGTCGTGCCCGAACCGCACATCGTCAAGGGCACTGCGAAGATCTACGACCTGCAGGACCCGACGTCGAAGATGAGTAAGTCCGCCGACACCGCCGCCGGCCTGATCAACCTGCTCGACGACCCGAAGGTGTCCGCGAAGAAGATCAAGTCGGCCGTCACCGACAACGACCGGGAGATCCGTTTCGACCGTGACGCCAAGCCGGGCGTGAGCAACCTGCTCACCATCCAGTCGGCACTGTCCGGTCGCGACATCGACGAGCTCGTCGCCGGCTATGCGGGCAAGGGCTACGGCGATCTCAAGAACGACACCGCCGACGTGCTCACCGAATTCGTGACGCCGCTGCGGGCGAAGGTCGACGAGTACCTGGCGGACGAAGCCGAACTGCTCCGCATCCTGTCGAACGGCGCGGATCGCGCCCGCGAGGTCGCTTCCCGGACACTCGCCCAGGTCTATGACAAGGTGGGATTCCTGCCCCGGTAGAGCAGCACCGGAGTTGGGCAGCACCGGACACAGATCGGGCAAGGAGCGTCACGAATGGCCGACGCCAACGGCGAGAGCAAGCCCAGTTTCCTCGATCGGCAACGCGCCGCCCACCCGTGGCTCGATCACGTAGTGCGGACGGGCTTGCGCTACCAGGAACGCAAGGGCGACTACTACGCCGCGGGCATCACGTATTTCACGGTGCTCGCGCTCGTCCCGATCATCATGGTGGCGTTCTCGGTCGTCGGTTTCGTGCTCGCCGGCCGACCCGACACGATCGACCAGATCCAGAACGCGATCGCCGAAAGCATGCCCGGGCAACTGGGCGACACCGTGCAGAGTCTGATCGCCTCGGCGATCAACTCGCGTGGCGCGGTCGGTCTCATCGGCCTGCTTACCGCGTCGTACGCGGGTCTCGGCTGGATGGCCAACCTGCGGGACGGGCTCACCGCGATGTGGGATCACCCGCGCGACAAGGGCAGCTTCCTCAGCTCCAAGTTGCACGACGCCGTGGCGCTGCTCGGCCTCGGTCTCGCGATGATCGTCTCGCTCGGCCTGTCGGCGGCCAGCAGTGGGCCGATCATGGGCAAGCTCGTCGAGCTTCTCAACATGGAGAACCTCGTCGGCATCGGCGTCGTGTTGCGCGTCACCGCGCTGCTCATCGCCCTGTGTGCGACGTGGGCGGTATTCACCTGGGTGATCGCGCGGCTACCCCGCGAGCCGGTCACATTGCGCAGTGCCGCGCAGGCCGGCCTGATCGGCGCGATCGTCTTCGAGGTGTTCAAACAGGTCGGGTCGATCTACCTCGAAGCGGTCCTGAGCGGGCCGGCCGGTGTCGCGTTCGGCCCGATCCTCGGCCTGCTCGTCTTCTCCAACCTGACGGCGAAACTGCTGCTGCTGTGCACGGCATGGGCGGCGTCGAAGACGGAAAACCTGGCGCTGGCGTATGTGCCCGCACCCGATCCGGCGACGATCACGCCCCGGCTCGAGGTTCATTCGGGGCCCGGGGTGCGGGGAAGTCTCGCGCTCGTCGGCGCGGGCCTGCTCGGCGGGGCGTTACTCGGGTCGCGCAGACGCCCCCGCAAGTGACGGCGCTCGGTCAGCCCACCGGATCGTCGACGCACGCCGCGTACCCGCCGGCCACGAAAGTTGCTGCGGTGCAATACGTGGCCGTCGGATAGTACGGTCCCATCACCGTCGCCGGGTCGGTGCCGGACGCCTGCGACGCCTGAATCGACTGCGGATAGAACGCTGCGGTGGGCAGCATGTAGCGCAGGAACAGCACCTTCTTCGGTACAGCGGTGTCGCCCCACGGCAGTACCGTCACGGTCGGATCGGCGACCGCCGTCAGATCGTCGGGCGCGGCGACCGCGTAGGTGTAGTAACCCGACGCGTCGAGCGCGGTTTGGAAGTCGGCCGCGCACGCCACCACCGGATACGGCGACACCAGATCGTTCTGGCACAGCGACCAGTACCGCACCTGCTGGGCCGGATCGGTCGCCGGGACGCCCGCGCGGGTGTCCGGGAACAGCGGTGCCTTCCCGCGAACCACGACGATCCGCCCCGGCTGGTAGCTCAACGCGGTTCCCAGATACTTGTTGTCCCCGTTGGGAAACAGGCCGGACGAACTCGCCGGGTTCACGAACACCGTCTCCGGGGTGCCGCCGGGGAACGCGCCGCTCGCGGCTCCGGCGATGACCTGATCGAAACCGGCCTGCGCGAGCTGCGAAACAGGCCCGCTGTAGGAGGCCGGGTCGAACGGCTGCTCGCACGGTTGCCGAGGCACGGTTGCCCCGCCGATCCGCATCGTCGCCTCCGGTAGCGGCACACCGCCACTGGGGGAGGCCGCGTCGTCCGGGACGTAGACACGAATGATGAGGAATCCCACCGGGGTGCCCTGCCCGTCGGGCAGTGCCGCGATCTCGTTGCGCGTGTGGTCCGCCGGGCCGGTGACGAGTGTGGCGTGCCAGGACCGTTGTCCATCGGGAAGGGTATGCGCCGATGCGTCGACGAACGGATTGCCACTCCCCGGATCGGGTTGGATCTGGTTGTCCCGCAGCGTGTCCACGGTGTCGAAGTTCGTACCGTAGGTGTTGAGCGAGAAGTATCGGGCGGCGGGATAGGTGCCGGACAATTCGATCGAATCGCCGGGTCCCAGCGCGTAGGGCAATACCCAGTAGGTGGCGTTGACGTCCGGGAACGCAACGTTGAGCACCGTCTCGTTGGACATGAACCGCCACGCGCACAGGGGAGTGTCGGCGCTCGCCGCGGGAGGCAGCAGTGCAGTCGTGGCTGCGACGAACAGAAATGCGACCGCGGCGACGACGCGCGCACGGGCCGATCGAGACGGGGCCGATCGAGACGGGGTGTCGGACACGGGGACTCCGTTCGTCGCGTCCACGATAGTCGCTGTTCGCCGATCGAGGACAGGTTCGGTGAACAGTGTCGTGCGATTCGGTGACATTCCCTGATGCCGCCGCGGAACCGTCGTACAGTCGGGGCATGAAAGCCGTCCAGTACACCGAGATCGGTGCCGAACCGGTCGTCGTCGACATCCCCACACCGTCTCCCGGTCCGGGGGAGGTGCTGCTGAAGGTCACCGCCGCCGGCCTGTGCCATTCCGACATCTTCGTGATGGACATGTCCGCGGACACGTACGGATACGGCCTGCCGTTGACGCTCGGTCACGAAGGTGTCGGCACCGTCGCCGAACTCGGTGCAGGCGCAAGCGGTTTCGAGGTCGGCGACGCGGTCGCCGTGTACGGGCCGTGGGGCTGCGGTGACTGCCATTCTTGTGCTCGCGGTCGCGAGAACTACTGCGACCGCGCCGCCGACCTCGGGATCACGCCGCCGGGACTGGGGTCGCCGGGCTCGATGGCCGAATACATGATCGTCGACTCGACCCGCCATCTCGTCCCGATCGGCGACCTCGATCCGGTTGCTGCGGTGCCGCTCACCGACGCCGGTCTGACGCCGTATCACGCGATCAACCGGGTGCTGCCGCTGCTCGGCCCCGGATCGACGGCGGTCGTCGTCGGTGTCGGCGGGCTCGGCCACGTCGGCATTCAGATCCTGCGGGCGATCACCGCGGCGACGATCGTGGCGGTCGACCTCGACGACGAGCGGTTGGCACTGGCCCGCACGGTCGGCGCGGACGCCGCGGTCCGGTCCGATGCGGGCGCGGCCACCGCGATCCGCGAACTGACCGGCGGGCAGGGCGCGACCGCGGTGTTCGACTTCGTCGGCGCGCAGTCCACGATCGACATGGCGCAGCAGGTCGTCGCGATCGACGGGCACATCTCCATCGTCGGAATCCACGCCGGCGCCCACGCGAAGGTCGGGTTCTTCCTCGTCCCGTTCGGTGCGTCGGTGGTGACCCCGTACTGGGGGACCCGCACCGAACTGATGGAGGTGATCGCCCTCGCGCGCGCCGGAAAGCTCGACATCCACACCGAGACGTTCACTCTCGATCAGGCACCCGAGGCATATCGGCGGTTGCGGGCGGGCACCATCCTGGGCCGCGGCGTGGTGGTGCCTGCCTGATCGTCGACTCGCGCTGATCGTCGGCTCCGGGTTCAGTCCGCCATCCGCTGTTCCTCGGCGTAGCGCGGCGCCATCGCCTCCATCTGCTGCATCACCTGGACGATGGCGGCCGGCTGCTGGTCGGGCGGGTACTTGTACTTGCGCAGCAACCGTTTGATGCTGGCCCGCAGCTTGGCCTTGACGTCTTCGCGCACTGTCCAGTCGGTGCGGGTGTCGCGGCGCATCGTCGCCACCAGGTCACGGGCGATCTTCGCGAGCACGTCGTCGCCCATGACGTCGACGGCGGACTCGTTCTGGGCCACCACATCGAAGAACGCCAACTCGTCGTGCTCGAGCGGCGGATCGAACCGTTTCCCGCGGCCCGCCTCGGCGACGATCTCCTTGGCCATCTCGACGAGTTCGGCGATGACTTCGGCGGCCGTGAGCTGTTGATTGGTGTAGCGGGTCATGAGGTCGTTGATCCGCTGCGAGAAAAGTTTGCGCCGCACCTCGTTGCCGCGGGTGACGGCGGCGGCCTCCTCGAGCAGGCTCGCCTTGAGAGCCTCGATGGCGAGCTGCGCCTTGCTGGGGTGCGACGCCTGCGCCTGCCACTCCGGGGTGAGCGCATCGAGCCGGGGACGTTCGAGTCCGGCCTCACGGTAGATGTCGAGGACCCCGGTCGATTCGGCGGAGGTGACGATGATGTCGCCGAGCCTGCGCGCGATGTCGTCGGGGATCGGCTCCCCGCGCGAGACACGTTCCTGGGCATCGAGTTTGGCCATCCACGTGCGGACTTCCTCGTGGAACCGGACGTCCGGGCGGACACGTTCGAGGTCCGGGGTGGCCGCGGCCAAGGCCCACGCGCGGGCGAGCTTCGCGGACTGGCTGCGGTACCGATCCGCGAGTGGTCGCGCTTCGGGGTCCTCCGGGTCGGTGTTGCCCGGTGTGCGCGGTGAGCGCAGCGCCGACGTCACCGACAGCACGGCGTTGACCCAGCCCTTCTTCGGGTCGCTGTTGTAGATGCGTTTCCACTCGTCGCCGACGAGATCGGACAGTGACGCGAGCAGATCGTGGACGATCTGCGCGGCTTCCTCGGCGGTCTGCCCGACGACCCGGTCGCCCGTGTCGGCGGTGTCGCGCGTGAACTCGTGCAGCGCCTTCGTCAGATTGTCCGCGAGCGGGGCATACGCCACGAGCAGCCCGTCCTGCTTACCCCGGTAGGTGCGGTTGACCCGCGCGAGGGTCTGCATCAGCAGCGCACCCTTGAGCGGCCGGTCCAGGTACAGGGTGTGCAGCGCCGGGGCGTCGAACCCGGTGAGCATCATGTCCTTGACGATGACGATCTCGAGGTCGTCGGCGGGGTCCTTCATCCGCTGTTTCACCGCCGCATTGGCACTGGGCCTGCGCATGTGCTTCTTGAGCTGTGCAGTGTCGGACGGGCTTGCGGTGTAGACGACCTTGATCCGTCCTTTGTCGTCGGCGTCGTCGTGCCAGCCCGGACGTAGGGCGACGATCGCGTCGTAGAGCCGGGCGGCGACCACCCGGGTGGCACACACGATCATGGCTTTGCCCGGCCCACCGAGGAACGGGCGCATCGCCTCGCTGCGGGTCTCCCAATGTTTCACGAAGTCGCCGGCGAGCACCTCGAGGCGTTGCGGCGCACCGTAAACGGTGTCGAGCACCGCGACACTGCGCTGCAACCGTTCCTTGTCGGCGTCGTCGAGTTGTTCGGTGATCCGCTCCGCAGCCTCGTCGAGGTCTTCGTCGTCGACCCCGTCGACACGGACGAGGGTGATCAGCCGCGGCTCGAACGACACCGGCACGGTCGCGCCGTCGCGCACCGCCCGATGCAGGTCGTAGACGTCGATGTCGTCGCCGAACACCTTGCGGGTGTCGCGCTCGCCCTCCGCGATCGGGGTGCCGGTGAATGCGATGAGGGTGGCGTGCGGCAGCGCGTTCTTCAGGTGCGCGGCATACCCGTCGATGGTGTCGTAGTGGCTGCGGTGCGCCTCGTCGGCCATGACGATGATGTTGCGGCGATCCGACAGCATCGGATGATCGGCGCCGGTCTCACGTTCGTCCTTGGACAACCCGAACTTCTGCAGCGTGGTGAAGTAGATGCCGCCGGTGCGGCGGTCGCCGAGTTGCTGCCGCAACTCCTCGCGGGACGCGACCTGCTGGGGGCGTTCGGGTAGCAGCGTGCTGCGCTGGAACCCGTCGAACAGCTGGGAGTCGAGTTCGGTGCGGTCGGTGATGACGACGATCGTCGGGTTCGCCAGCCGCGGATGCCGCATCACCTTCGCGGTGTACAGCTCCATCTCCATCGACTTGCCGGAACCCTGCGTGTGCCACACGACGCCGGCGCGGCCGTCGCTGTCGACGGCGCGGACGGTGCTGGAGATGGCTTTGCTGACCGCGAAATACTGGTGCGGCTTGGCGATACGTTTGCTCAGGCCGGACGCGTCCTCGTCGAACGCGACGAAATCACGCAACAGTTGCCCGAACCGTTCGACGTTGAACAATCCGTCGACGGTGAGACCGAGTTCGGTGGTGGCGTCACCGTCCGGCCCCGGCTCGCCGACGGCGACGGGGCTACCGTCGTCGTCGACGTTCCACGGCGCGAAATGATGCCACGGGGTGAACGGGGTGCCGTAGCGTGCGGTGACGCCGTCGCTTGCGACGACGGTGGCGGCGAACCGGAACGCCATCGGGAACTCGTGCAAGTACGTCTGCAGTTGGTTGAACGCGCCCTCGGCGCTGGTGTTCTTCGCGCCTGCCCGCTTGAGTTCGACGATCGCCAACGGCAGGCCGTTGACGTAGAGGACGACGTCGAAACGCCGTTCGTATTCGCGGTTGCGGACGGTGACCTGGTTGACGGCGTGATACCGGTTCTTGTTCGGGTCACCGGAGAAGAGCCGGATCGTCGGATTGACCTGGCGGCCTTCCTCGTCGATGTAGCTGATTCCGCGGTAGCCCTCGACGAGGATCTGATGCAGCCGGTAGTTCTCGGTGATCGCATCCTGCGAGCGTGGTGTCAACACCTCGGCGGCGGCCTGCTGCAGATACTCGTCCGGCACATCGGGATTCAGATTGCGCAGTGCAGTGTCGAGTGTGCCTCGCAGCGGGAGGTCGTGCCACGATTCCCGCTCACCCGATCCGGGTGCGACGGACGGGCCGTGCAGCGGCTGCCATTCGATGTCGCCAAGTGATTCGAGAACCCAGTGTTCCCAGGCAGTTTCGTCCATCGTATGCTCTGCCGTCATTCCGCCTCCTCGATACGGTTCTCGGCGTCCTTGACGGTGATCTTTCCGCTCATTAGGAGGGGGAGGAGTTCGTCGCGGGTGGCGGCGAGGCGTTCGTTCTCGGTGCGCACTGCTTTCCGGAGTTCCGCGAGTGAAGATGCCTCGCTCTCGAACTCGTTCATATCGGTCGGATCTGCTGCAGGGACCTCCACGGCGTACGCTCGGTCGCGATTGAGTCCAGGTACTGCCGAGTCGGTGCTCATTGATGCAAAGTCGATGGACTTGAGCAGATAGTAGAGGTATAGCAGTGGTGCCTTGGTGGGCTCTACCCAATATGTGGTGTCGATTGGGTACGCGGGACCGTCGATCCAGTAGGTCTCGCCAACTGAACCCTTCCGGCCGAGTACTACGCATGGGCCATCGACGAGGGCTTTGTCGTGAGTACCTGCTACGCCCCCGCTACCGACCACAGCTACTTTGCCATGTGTCCTCTTCGCGACGGGAAGTGACTTTCCATAATTGAGCCGAAGTAGCGCCCCTAGAGTCGTGGGCGTCCCATTGGCCCGAAATCGTAGCGCAAGGCCTTCAAGCAATGTTTCCGTTGTTGTGAGTACCCGCCGGTTCGCGGCGATCTTGTCGTCCAGCACCCCGAGCACTTCCGCGATCGCACCCTGTTCCGGAAGACTGTGCGAACCAAACGGAAACTGCTCTAGCATGCCTTTGGTCAGCGCGGGTCGCGATCCCCCCGCCGCGGACAGTGTGAGCAATGCCGACTTCTGGGCTGATGCAATCAGCCAATACATGAGATACCGGCCCACCGCGACATCGGGGTCGGGCCTGACTATTGCTACATGTTGACTCACTCGCGCATCATCGGCGCGTTCCCAGATGGCAACACGTGCGACGGAATCCCCTGTGATATTGACGAGAACGTCACCGGCTCGTACTGCGACGCTACGCAAAGCATGCGCGGCGTCATCGTCGATGAACGCCATACCCTCGTCTGACACCGAGAAGTCCAGGATGTTCTGTGATCGAAGGAAGGAGACCCCCGTGTCCTGATAGACGGACTTGCCGCCGCGAGGGGTCGCGCCCGACCCGATCTTCGACGTTACATCCAGCAGCGTCAGTGTCACGCCAACCTCCCCAACTGTTCGCGCACAACGGTGTCGAGCCGTACCGACTCGTCCAATGCCTCGGTGAGTTCCTTGGCAATGCGCGCGATCTTGTCGTCGATCGGTTCGTTGTCCGCCTCAGCTTCGGGAGCACCTACGAACCGTCCCGGTGTCACCGCCCAGCCCGCGGCCTTGATCTCGTCGATCGTGGCGCTCTTGCAGAATCCCGAAACGTCTTCGTACGCACCGACCGCCGACTCGCGACCCCGCCACGTACGGAACGTGTTGGCAATCCGCTCGATGTCCTCGTCGGAGAACGTGCGCTCCACCCGGTCCACCATGTGGCCCATCTCGCGGGCGTCGATGAACAACACCTCCCCGCGCCGATCCACCGACCCGCGCGACCCGATGCCCTTGTCTTTCGCGAAGAACCACACGCACACCGGGATCGCGACCGACCGGAAGAGGTTGGACGGCATCGCGATCACACACGAAACCACGTCGTCTTCGAGCATCGCACGGCGAATGTCGCCCTCGCCGCCCGTGTTCGAGGCCATCGTGCCGTTGGCCATGACGATGGCGGCTTCGCCCTGCACCTTGAGCTTGCTGAGGATGTGCTGCATCCATGCGTAGTTCGCGTTGCGCTTCGGCGGCACCCCGTACGTCCAGCGTTTGTCGTCCTCGCTGCGCGCCCAATCCTTGATGTTGAACGGCGGATTGGCCATCACGAAATCTGCGGTCATCTCCGGGTGGATGTCCCGAGCGAACGTGTCGCCCCAGCGCGAACCCAATCCCTGCGAGTCGACGCCGTGGATCGCGAGGTTCATCTTCGCCAGGCGCCACGTGCGCTCGTTCAGTTCCTGGCCGTAGACCGCGATGTTCGTCGGGTCCTCCTTGTGGCGGACGAGGAACTTCTCGGCCTGCACGAACATGCCCCCGGACCCGCAGCACGGATCGTAGATGCGACCTTCATGCGGTTCGAGGATTTCGACGAGCGTGCGTACCAGCACCGGCGGCGTGTAGAACTCGCCGCCGCGCTTGCCTTCGGCCTTGGCAAACTTGTCGAGGAAGTACTCGTAGACCTCGCCCAGCAGATCTCGTGCCTTGCTTGCCCCCTCGCCGGTGAAACGGGCCGAGTTGAACAGATCCACCAGCTCACCGAGCCGTCGCTGATCGACATTGTCCCGTCCGAACAGCGTTGGCAGCGTGCCCTCGAGTGCTGCATTGTCCTTCGAGAGGGTGCGCATCGCCGCGTCGATGAGGTCGCCGACGGTCTGGGCATCGTCGGTCGCCGACGCCGGAATGCCCTTCGCGTTCGCTGCGATGAAGCTCCAGCGGGCGGGCGGCGCCACCCAGAAGACACCGTTGCCGACATACTCGTCGACGTCCTCGAGGGTCTCGGCGATGTACGTCTCCTCCTCGCCGGCCAGTTCGGCGCGGATGGTGTCGCGTCGCTCTTCGAACGCGTCCGACACGTACTTGAGGAACACCAGGCCGAGGACGACATCCTTGTACTGGCTCGCGTCCATCGAACCGCGAAGCTTGTCGGCTGCCTTCCACAGCGTGTCCTTGAGTTCTTTCGGTGTGGACGGCAACAGCATTTGCTGCGAATTCGATGTCATGCTTCATCTTTCGTCGAGTCGGACGGGTTCATCTGTGCGGACAGGGCACCGGCCGCGAGTGCGTCGGTGAGTTCGGTGTCGAGGGCGTCGAGGTCGCGGAGTTCGTCGAGCAGCTGTGCGCGGCGGTCCCCGATGCGGCGGGTGACCTCGTCGAGGGCCTCCACCCGATCGACCGGCACGGCCCGCAGCCGCCAGGTGCGCCGGTCGGTGCCCGGCTGGGCGGCGATGTCGGCGGCGACGACAGCCGGAACCAGTTGCCGGTCGTGGCTTTCCGCGTCCAGGCAACGGAAGATCCGGGCGGGAGCGGCCACCACGTGGCCGCCGTGCCGGTCGACGATCGCGGCCGGTCCGCCCGCCGCGACATAGACCACGTCGCCGGGGTCGGTGAGCCGCGCGCGGGGCGCAACCTCTTCGAGGACGATACGGTCGATTCCGCGTGTGCCGATGAGGGTGGGATCGCGGACCTCGTGCGGTCCGATCACGGTGACCCAGCCGACCTCGGGTGTGCCGACGATGTGGTCCGGGATGCGTGCGCCGGGCAGGTCCCGGCCGAGTTCTTTCGTGGCCTGATCGAGGCCGATGTGGGCCGGGTGGGCATCGGTCGCGGACAGCGTCACACCGGTGAGCAGGCCGCGATCGAGTTCCCACACCCGCGCGAGATGGTCACCGCCGTCCACCGAGACCCATTCCGTCGCGGGAACGGTGAGCATCGACTGGCGCAGTAGATGATCCGACGCCAGGACGGTGCTGGACCGGAAGGCGTGCGCGTGGATGTCGCCGACGTGTGACAGTGCGGCCGCCACATCGGCGGCGATCGCCGCGCGGCCGATGCGGTCGGGGACGGCATCCGAATGCGAGCCGACGACCGTCCACCGCGAATCGCGGCGGCCGAACACCCACAGGGCCAGCCGTCGTCGTCCACCGAACCGGCTCAGCCCTTTCGGGAGCGGCGCGACATACCGCAGGGGAGCGGTGTACGAATCGGACGGCGCGAGCAGGGCACGGCGATTGCGGCCGGTGTACTGGTCGGTCATGAGCCGGGCCGGCCCGACCACGACGAGCACGTCGTGGTCGCCGACGTCGAGCAACGCATCGGCGACCTGCTCGAAGAAGTCGCGGTCCGCCTCGACGCTCTGGCGTTGCATCAGATGCATCCGGCTCTGCTCGCGGTGGTGGGCAGAGCCGGGGTCGTGGTGGACGACCGGGACACCTCGCGCGGCGATCCGCCGCCACGCGACCAGATCGCACACCTCGCCGAAATCGTCTTCTCGGTACCGGAATTCGACGTCGCTGTGCTCCTCGAGGCGCTCGGCGAGCAACCCGGCGAGCACCAGCCCGCCGTGCCCGTGCGGCACCACCGCCCGCGGGTCCGCGCGGTGGAGTTCGGCGAGGATGCCGCCGAGCAGATCGTTGCCGGCGGAGGTCAGTGCCTCGCGGGACCACGGGCCGTCGGCGGCGGTGAAGTCGGCGACCAGGCGGTCGAGCACCCGGCCCCCGGAGAACGCGGCCTCGGCCAGCGCGTCGACGGCTCGTCGCATCTCGTCGTCACCGAGTGCGTCGACGGCGCTCGCCGCGTCGAGGATCGGTTCGACGTCGTGCATCGCGAGGAGTTGCACCGCGTCGAACACTTCGAGGCTCTCGAGGTGGTCGCCGCACAACTGGTGCAGGAGCAGCAGTGCGGAACCGCGTTCGAGGTCGGCGGTCACGGTTTCCGTCGCGGACGAGTGCAGCGGTGATTCGATGCGTGCGTCGCTGTTGTTGCCGTGGCCGGTCTCCTCGAGCCAGCGGGCGACCTCGTCGGCGTCGAATCGGAGTGGCTGCTCGGCGACGGGGGAGGGGAAGGGATGATCCGCGCGGGCGAATCGGGTGCGCCACACCGACACCACGGGACGCTGGACCTGCGCCAGGTCGGCGATGCCCTGCATGGTGAGTGTCTGCATGGTGTGTGTCTGCACGGAACACCTCCTGCGCTCGTCGGACCGCTGAAACATAGCGCGTATCGGGTCTTCGAGTGAGCGGAGCCCTGATAAGAGGGGCTATCGAGGCGAACTGAGCTAATTTCCGCGGAGCATCGCGAGGATGGACGCCACCGCGACAGGAGGCACGCCGTGAACCGACACCGGATGAATCACCGCAACCGTACCCAGTTCGAGAAGCTACTCCGCATCACGGCACCGGGCTGCGTGCCGTGGCTGGTCACCGAGACGCCGTGCCCGAGCCGCAAGCGTCGGTGGGAGACCGAACATGCCGCCGACGTCGCACTGCGCGACGCACGGCAGCTTCGGCTCCGTCGCGGGAGGGGTATTCACCGCGGCAAGCTCGAGACCCGCGCGTATGCCTGCGAGATGTGCGACGGATTCCATCTCACCTCGATGACCTCCGACGAATACGAAGCCCGGTTCGAGATGCGTTGAGCCCGAACGGAACTGTATTCCCGCAGCGAGGGGGCTTCCCACGGCGAAGGCCCGCACACGAGAATGTGCGGGCCTTCGCCGAGGACGTCGTCGACGCCGGTCTGCAGTCAGCGTGCGAACAGCAGCGCGCGCTTGACTTCCTGGATCGCCTTCGTCACCTGAATGCCACGGGGGCACGCATCGGTGCAGTTGAACGTCGTGCGGCAGCGCCACACACCGTCCTTGTCGTTGAGGATGTCCAGACGCTCGGCGGCACCCTCGTCACGCGAATCGAAGATGAACCGGTGCGCGTTGACGATCGCGGCGGGACCGAAGTACGACCCGTCAGCCCAGTACACCGGGCACGACGTGGTGCAGCACGCACACAGGATGCACTTGGTGGTGTCGTCGAAACGATGCCGGTCCGCCTGCGACTGGATGCGCTCGCGGGTCGGCTCGTTGCCGGAGGTGATGAGGAACGGCTTGACGGCACGGAACGCGTCGAAGAACGGCTCCATGTCGACGACCAGGTCCTTCTCCACCGGCAGGCCCTTGATCGGTTCGATCGTGATGGTCGTCGGCTTGCCGTCCTTGGGCAGCATGTCCTTCATCAGGATCTTGCAGGCCAGACGGTTGACGCCGTTGATGCGCATCGCGTCGGAACCGCACACACCGTGCGCGCAGCTGCGGCGGAACGTGAGGGTTCCGTCGAGGTAACCCTTCACATACAGCAGCAGGTTCAGCATGCGGTCGCTGGGCAGGGCCGGCACCTGGAACGAATCCCAGTGCTGTCCCTTGCCGTCCTCCGGGTTGAACCGGGCGATCTTCAGGGTGACCATGACGGCACCCTCGGGCACCGGTGGCAGATCCGCGGCGGCGGTGTCGTTCTTCTCGAGAGTTGTCATCAGTACTTCCGCTCCATCGGCTCGTACCGGGTCTGGACCACCGGCTTGTAATCCAGGCGGATATCGGAGATCAGATCCTGGCCCACCTTGTACGCCATGGTGTGCTGCATGAAGTTCGCGTCGTCACGATCCGGGTAGTCCTCGCGAGCGTGACCGCCGCGCGATTCCTTCCGGTTCAGCGCACCGACGACCGTGACCTCCGCCATTTCGAGCAGGAAACCGAGCTCGACGGCCTCGAGCAGGTCGCTGTTGTAGCGCTTGCCCTTGTCGTGCACGGTGATGTTCTTGTAACGCTCCTTGAGCGCGCGAACATCCTCGAGCGCCTTCGTCAGCGTCTCCTCGGTGCGGAACACCGACGCGTTGTTGTCCATCGACTGCTGCAGGTCGCGACGGATGTCGGCGACACGCTCCTTGCCGCCCGCATGCAGGATGCGGTCGAGCCACTCCTCGACGTGCGTCTCGGGGGTCTCGGGCAGTTCGACGTGCTCGGTGCTGTTCGCGTACTCGGCTGCGGCGATGCCGGCGCGGCGGCCGAACACGTTGATGTCGAGCAGCGAGTTCGTGCCGAGACGGTTCGCGCCGTGCACGGACACACACGCGCATTCACCGGCGGCGTACAGGCCCTTGACGATCTCGTCGTTGTTGCGCAGCACCTCGCCCTGCACGTTGGTGGGGATACCACCCATCACGTAATGGCAGGTCGGGTACACCGGGACGAGCTCGGTGACCGGGTCGACGCCGAGGTAGGTGCGCGCGAACTCGGTGATGTCCGGGAGCTTCTCCTCCAGGACGTCCTCACCGAGGTGGGTGACGTCGATGTAGACGTAATCCTTGTTCGGGCCGGCACCGCGACCTTCGAGCACCTCGAGCACCATCGACCGGGCGACGATGTCACGGGGCGCCAGGTCCTTGATGGTGGGGGCGTAGCGCTCCATGAAACGTTCACCGTCGGCGTTGCGGAGAATGCCGCCCTCACCGCGCACCGCCTCGGAGATGAGGATGCCCAGGCCCGCGAGTCCCGTGGGATGGAACTGGTGGAACTCCATGTCCTCGAGCGGCAAGCCCTTGCGGAAGATGATGCCCAGGCCGTCACCGGTGAGGGTGTGCGCGTTGGACGTCGTCTTGTACATGCGGCCCGAACCGCCGGTGGCGAACACGATCGACTTCGCGTGGAAGACGTGGATCTCACCGGTGGCGAGCTCGTACGCGATGACACCGGTGGCGACGGGACCGTCCTCGGTCTCGGTCAGCGCGATGTCCAGCGCGTAGAACTCGTTGAAGAATTCGACGTCGTGCTTGACGCAGTTCTGGTACAGCGTCTGCAGGATCATGTGGCCGGTGCGGTCGGCGGCATAGCAGGCGCGGCGAACCGGGGCCTTGCCGTGGTCACGGGTGTGACCACCGAAGCGGCGCTGGTCGATCTTGCCTTCGGGGGTGCGGTTGAAGGGCAGACCCATCTTCTCCAGGTCGAGCACCGCGTCGATGGCTTCCTTCGCCATGATCTCGACGGCGTCCTGGTCGGCGAGGTAGTCGCCGCCCTTGACGGTGTCGAAGGTGTGCCATTCCCAGTTGTCTTCTTCGACGTTGGCCAGGGCGGCGCACATACCGCCCTGTGCGGCACCGGTGTGGCTGCGGGTCGGGTAGAGCTTGGTCAGAACCGCGGTGCGGGCCCGGGGGCCGGCCTCGATGGCCGCGCGCATGCCGGCGCCGCCGGCTCCGACGATGACCACGTCATAACGATGTTCCTGCATGAAGTGTTGGCTCCCCTAGCTCGCAACGATGTTGGGGTCGAAAGTGAAGATCACGTAGGTGCCCAGGCCCATGATCAGGATCATCGACACGGCGAGGATCGTGTTGAGCCAGAATCGGGTCGAGTCCTTGCGCGAGTAGTCCGCGATGACGGTGCGCAGACCGTTACCACCGTGGAGTTGCGCGAGCCACAGCATCGACAGGTCCCAGACCTGCCAGAACGGGCTGGACCAGCGACCGGCGACGAACGCGAAGTTGATGCGGTGCACGCCGTCGTCGAGCATCAGCATGATGAACAGGTGGCCGAGCACCAAGATGATGAGGGCGAGGCCGGACAGGCGCATGAACAGCCAGGCGTAGAGCTCGAAGTTGTTCTTGGCCTGACGTCGCGGCGACCGCGGGTTGTCGAGGCTGGCGGGCCGGTCGTATGCCGTGGCGAGAATCTTCGCTTCGCTCATGTCAGTGCCCCGCAAACATGTTGTAGAAGATGCGGCCGGCCGCGGGGATCATCACCACGAACCAGATCGCGAGGATCGTCCAGAGCATCACGCGCTGGTACTTCGGTCCCTTGGACCAGAAGTCGACGAGCATGACGCGCAGGCCGTTGAGTGCGTGGTAGAGCACCATCGCGACCAGCGCCAGCTCCATCAGGCCGACGAGCGGTGTCTTGTAGGTGTCGATGACACTGTCGTAGGTCTCGGGGTTGACCCGGACGAGTGCCGTGTCCAGGACGTGGACGAAAAGGAAGAAGAACGTCGCCACGCCCGTGATCCGGTGCAGAACCCAGGACCACATTCCGGGGTCTCCCCGGTAAAGCGACCGTGTGCGCCCCGCCGGTGCGGGAGCGGCTTCAGTCGTGCTGCTCATCGAGTGCTGTGCCTCCAACGTCAATGGTGGACACGTCGAGCCACTCGAACCTGTGGGGGATTCCGCAGTACGGGCCCGACGAGAACCTGAACCGACTTGTTCAGACTCTAAACCCATCCGAAACCCGGGAACTAATCTCCCGTGCGATTCGTACACGGCCCAAATATCAAGTTAGGTTTGCCTTTCCAACTGTGATCTGGCGCGGCGGGGGCCGACGAACGTTGGATGCGACACCGTGACAGGATGGGGAACCATGCCCGGTGTCGAGTGGAAAACGTTGCGCGCCAAAGCACATGAAGCGATGGGATATGCCTATGCGCCCTACTCCCGGTTCCCCGTCGGGGCGGCCGCTCTCACCGCTGACGGAGCGACTGTGAGTGGGTGCAATGTGGAAAATGTCTCACATGGGGTGGGGCTGTGCGCCGAATGTGTACTCGTCGGTAACTTCATTTCCGGTGGTGGCGGACGGTTGCGTGCGATCTCCGTCTGCGACGCGCGCGGCGCTGTACTGATGCCGTGCGGCCGCTGCCGTCAACTTCTCATCGAGCACGGCGGCCCCGGTCTGCTCGTCGACACACCCCGAGGGCCCCGCCCCATGTCGGAACTGCTGCCCGACGCGTTCGGTCCCGACGACCTCGCCGCTGTGCGCCCCGACGGCGACGCCCATGCCTGACATCGTCACTGTGATCCGGCACAAGCGCGACGGCCTGGAACTGACCGGAGCCGAGATCGACTGGGTGATCAGGGCGTTCACCCACGACATCGTCGCCGACGAACAGATGGCCGCCCTCGCGATGGCCATCTGGTTCCGGGGCATGACCCGCGCCGAAACCGCCCGGTGGACCACCGCGATGATCGACTCGGGGCGGCGCCTCGACTTCACCGGGCTCGGACCGCCCACCGTCGACAAGCACTCCACCGGCGGTGTCGGCGACAAGATCACCCTGCCGCTCGCGCCGCTCGTCGCGGCCTGTGGGGCGGCGGTACCGCAACTGTCCGGACGCGGCCTCGGCTACGCGGGCGGCACCCTCGACAAACTCGAAGCGATCCCCGGCTGGCGCGCGGATCTCGACACCGCCGAGATGGCCGGCATCCTCACCGATCCGGCGATCGGCGCAGTCGTGTGCGCCCCGACCGCGGACCTCGCCCCGGCCGACCGCAAACTGTATGCCCTGCGCGACGTCACCGGCACCGTCGAATCGATCCCGCTCATCGCCAGCTCGATCATGAGCAAGAAGATCGCCGAAGGGGCCGGTGCGCTCGTTCTCGACGTCAAGGTCGGCTCCGGCGCCTACATGACCGAACTGGGCGAGGCCCGCGAACTGGCACGCACGATGGTCGAACTCGGCACCGACGAAGGCCTACGCACCGTCGCGCTGATCACGCGGATGGACACCCCGCTCGGGCTGACCGCCGGTAACGCACTGGAAGTGCGCGAAGCCGTCGAAGTGCTCGCCGGCGGGGGGCCGCCCGACGTGGTGGAACTGACCCTCGCGCTGGCCCGCGAGATGCTTCTCGCCGCGGGGATCGACGGCGTCGACCCCGCGGACCGGCTGACGGACGGCTCGGCGATGGACCGCTGGCGCGCGATGATCGCAGCTCAGGGCGGCGACCCGGACGCGACACTGCCAACGGCCCGGTACCGCGAGACCCTGCGTGCCGACACCGACGGCGTCCTCACCGAACTCGACGCGATGGCCGTCGGCGTCGCGGCATGGC
>NZ_JBAQXC010000045.1:0-6045 GCF_049299235.1 Rhodococcus sp. (in: high G+C Gram-positive bacteria)
CTGGTGGTGTTCATGACGATGACCGTGCACATCTCGGTGTGGCTGCTGCGGATCGTCACCGAACTCGACGAGGCCCGCGGCGCGGCGGCCGCACTGTCCGTCGCCGAGGAACGACTGCGGTTCTCCCGCGACCTGCACGATGTGGTCGGGCGGGCACTGTCGGCGATCGCGGTCAAGAGCGACCTGGCCGCAACCCTGGTGCGGCGCGGCGACGACCGCGCCGCCGACCAGATGGACGAGGTCCGCGAACTGGCGCAGGTGTCGCTGGCCGAGGCCCGTGACCTGGTGCGGGGCTACCGCTCGATCACCCTGGCCTCGGAACTGGCCGGGGCCCGGTCGCTGCTGGCGGCGGCGGGCATCGACACGAGTGTGTCCGGTGCGGCCGATGATCTGCCCGCCGAGGCGGCGGAGGCGGCCGCGTGGGTGCTGCGGGAGGCGACGACCAACATTCTGCGGCACTCGGCGGCGCGGCACTGCACCGTCACGATCACCGCGACGTCGATCACGATCGGCAACGACGGGGTGCGCGCGCCGGGCTCCGGTGGCGGCACCGGACTGCGGGGGGTGCGCGAACGTATCGCCGCGGTCGGCGGAACAGTCGAGATCACCGGCGGGGACGGCACCTTCACCGTCGAGGCGCGGTTCCCCGGCCACGCCGAGTGCATCCGATGACCGAACCGATCCGGGTGCTGCTGGCCGACGACGAGAACCTGATCCGGTCGGCGCTGGCGATGCTGCTCTCGTTCGAGGACGACATCACCGTCGTCGCGGAGGCGGAATCGGGGGAGGAAGCCCTGGCCGCCGCGATCCGGCACCGCCCCGATGTCGCCGTGCTGGATCTGCAGATGGCCGGGATGGACGGCATCGACACCGCGCAGCGGATCGCCGCGTCGGTCCCCGGGTGTGCGTCGATCATCGTCACCAGCCACGGCCGCCCCGGCCACCTGAAGAAGGCGCTCTCGGCGGGAGTACGCGGATTTCTACCGAAGACCACTTCGGCGACTACCCTGGCCGCGGTGGTGCGCACCGCGCGGGCGGGCGGGCGGTACGTCGACCCGGTGCTCGCCGCCGAGGCCATCGGTGCCGGCGACTCGCCGCTGACCCCGCGTGAAGCCGACGTGCTCGAGTTCGCGGCGGACGGCGCATCGGTCGAGCAGATCGCGGCGCGCGCCCACCTGTCGACGGGCACGACCAGGAACTATCTGTCCTCGGCGGTGACCAAACTCGGGGCGGCGAACCGGCACGAGGCCGCGGTCCTCGCCCGCAGGCAGGGGTGGATCTAGCCGGGGACGCCGCCCCGCCTCACAACTTGTAACCGATGGTGCGCAGCAGTGCCTTCCGGTCGGCGACGTCGGTGTCGGTTTCCACCCCAAGTGGTGGGCTGCCGTCGATCACACCGACGATGCCGCGGCCGAGGCCCGTTTCGGCGATCACCAGTTCGACGGGGTTCGCGGTCGCACAATAGATGCCGCATACCTCCGGGACCTGCTTGATCGCGTTGGTGTCGGCGGGTTTGTCGATCGCGACGACGCTCAGTTCCACGGTGTCTCTCATGTCGGGGTCGTCTCGCCTGTGGGGTCTCGGGTCACGGCCGGCGGGTTTCGAGCAGCCGCAGCCACACCTCGCTGACCGTCGGATAGGCAGGAACCGCATGCCACAGCGTGTCCAGCGGCACCTTCCCGACCACCGCGATCGTCGCGGCGTGTACGAGTTCGGCGACCTCGGTGCCGACGAACGTGGCGCCGGCGAGGGTGTCGGTGGCGCGGTCGACGACGAGCGCGGCGTGCCCGGTGAAGTCGTCGCGGGCCAACGCGGATCCGGCGACCGCCAGATCCACCTCGAGCACCTCGACGTCGAGGCCGGCGTCGCGCGCGGAGGCGGCGGTGTGCCCGACGGATGCGATCTCCGGTTCGGTGAAGATCACCTGCGGCACTTGGTCGTGGTCGGCGGTGGCCCGGAAACGGGGCTGGTCGATGGCGTGGCCGTCGGCGCGGGCGGCGATCACGTCGCCGCACACCCGGGCCTGATATTTCCCCATGTGGGTGAGGGCGGCGCGGCCGGCGACATCGCCGACCGCGTACAGCCACGTGCCGGCGACCCCGGTGATGTTCAGGTGATCGTCGACGGACAGCGCGTCCGGTTCGCCACCGACGGCGGCGAGACCGACGTCGTCGGTGGCGGGACGACGGCCCGCCGCGACCACGATCTCGTCGACCTCGACGGTGGTGCCGTCGTCCAGGTCGACGGTCGCCGGACCCCCGTGGAGGTGCCCGATGCCGGTGTTGCGGGCGTCGGCGCGGGTGACCCGGGTGATCTCGGTGCCGAACCGCATATCGATGCCGTGCCGGTCGAACATGCCGGTGACGGCGTCTGCGGCGAACGGTTCCAGCCGTGGCAGCAGCCGCGGCCCGCGCACCGCGACGGTGAGTTCCTGGACGCCGAGTTGCCGCAGCCACGTCACGGTTTCGCAGGCGACGACACCGCCACCGACGATCAGCACCCGCCGCGGAATCTCGACGAGGTTCGTCGCATCTCGCGACGTCCACGGCAGCGCCGCGCGCAGTCCCGGGAGGTCGGGGACGGTCGCGACGGTGCCGGTGGCGAGCACCACCGCGTGCCGGGCATGCAGGGTGCGGGCACGATCACCGTCGACGACGACGGTGCGTTCCCCGACGATCCGGGCGTGTCCGCGCAGCACGTCGATGCCGATCGAGTCGGCCCACAGCACCTGGGAGCTGTCGTCACGGTGGTGGGTGAACGAGTCGCGGCGGGCCAGCACGTCGGCGACGTCGACGCCGTGCGCGGTGATCTTCTCGGCGACGCCGGGCATGTGCCGGGCGGCGGCGAGGACCTGCCCGGGCCGCAGCAGCGCCTTGCTCGGCATGCACGCCCAGTAGGAGCATTCGCCCCCGACGAGTTCGTGTTCGATCAGGGCGGCGGTGCGGTCACTGTCGGCGATGGCGTACTGCGCGGCGTTCTCACCGGCCGGTCCACCGCCGATCACGATCACATCGACGGTGTCGCGGTCGGATGCGGTGGCATCGGCACTCACCTCTCCCACGGTAGGCGGGTGTGGCCCGGCCCGGGCGGGTTCCGGCCGGTTCAGTGCGCGTGCGGGGAGGTCGCGTCGAAGATCAGCCCCATCGGCGCGAGCACCCGCACGACCTGTTCGGCGGTGCCTTCGTCGAGGTCGCACAGCAGCAGCGACCACCAGGGGGTGATCACCACCGGCGCCTCGACGGCGGCGAGGAACTCGGCGAGCCGCGCGGGCAGGATCCCCCCGGCGAGGGCACCGGCGAGAACGACGGTGCCGTCGGGTCGGTCCAGCCAGCCGATCGGACGCGGCGGCGCTGCCGATGTCACCGGTTCGGGTGGCGGGGCCGGCACTGCCGCCGGATCGAGAAGTCCGTCGACGACCTCGGAGGTGCCGATCCGCACCCCGGTGTCGTGCCCGGCGCGTAGCAGCAGCCACGACCCGCCGGGAAGCGCACGCACCGCGACGGTGGGGGACAGGGCGGTGATGTCGCCGGTGCCGTCGTCGAGCCCGATCGTGGTGTCGGCGGCCACGGTGTCGGGGGCGGTTCCGGCGAGCCGCCGGTGCACCTGGACGGTCAGGGCGCGCACATCGGTGTGGCCGCCGATCCGGCCGGACAGCGGTGAGGCGAGCACACTGCGCCGATGCCGCCCGTGCACGGTGAACCCTGCGGCGGTGAGCGAACCGGTCAGCGCAGTCCGGTCTCCGTACAACCGCAGCCCGGCATGGTCGGTGAGATGCAACTCCGCGGCGGCCTGTGCATGGGCGAGTTCGGTCAGGATCTGCAGTTGCGTCGCGGTGACGGCACCGCCGGGCAGATGCACGTCGACAACGGGACGAGGCTCGGGCATGCCGCCAGGTTAGAACGACCCGAATCGGATCGGCGCGACGGGCACGGTGTCGGGCGCCACGGATGCGTAGGGTGGACCCATGCCTGATGGGGAATTGACCCGGCCGTCGTTCGCCGACCTCGCCGCCGCAAACTATGTGCTGCTCAGTACGTTCCGCAAGAACGGAACCACCGTGCCGACGGCGGTGTGGGCCGCCGCCGACGGTGACCGACTGCTGGTGTGGACCGCGACGAACTCACACAAGATCACCCGGTTGCGCCGCGACCCGCGGATCACCCTGGCGGTGTGCGACGCGCGCGGGAAACCGCGCAGCGCCGCCGTCGACGGCACCGCCGTGGTCCTCGACGACGCCGGCACCGATCACACCCGCACGGTCATCGCCCGCAAATACGGGATTCTCGGCTGGCTCCTGGTGAAGAGCAGCCTGCTGCGTCGCGGCCGGGCCGGCACGATCGGTCTCGCCTGCAGCGTCGACGAACCGTAACCTCGCCGAGGGCGACGAACCGACCGTCACCGTCATTGCCATCCGATCCGGAACGAGGATACGACTACATGAGCGTCCACAACTTCACCGTCGACACCGCCGACGGCACCACCGAGGACCTGAGCCGCTACGCCGGTAAGCATCTGCTGATCGTCAATGTCGCCAGCAAATGCGGCCTCACCCCGCAGTACGAGGGACTCGAGGCGCTGCACCGGCAGTCCGGTGAGACCCTGCAGATCATCGGTTTCCCGTGCAACCAGTTCGCCGGTCAGGAACCGGGCAGCGACGCCGAGATCCAGGAATTCTGCCGGCTCAGCTACGACGTGACGTTCCCCGTGTACGGGAAGATCGACGTCAACGGCGGCGACGCGCACGCCCTGTACCGGCATCTGCGCGCCGCGGCGCCCGGCGAGTTCGGCCCCGACCACGGGTTCCTGTACGAGCACGTCAGCACGACGATGCCGGAGGCGATCGGCACCGACGCGGTCAAGTGGAACTTCACCAAGTTCCTCGTCGATCCGTCCGGTGCGGTGGTCCGCCGGTTCGAGCCGACCGTCACGCCCGACGAGATCGCCGCGCAGGTCGCCGACCTGACCTGATCCGGTGGAATGTGCCCGGGGCTGGTCCCGGGCACACCCCGCGGTCAGCGGGCAGCGCTGACCGACGACATGTGGAAATCCGGGATGCGCATCGGCGGCATCGCGGTGCGGGTGAACCAGTCCTTCCATTCCCGCGGCAGGGTACGTTCGGTCGCACCCACCTCGGTGGCGCGGCGCAGCAGGTCCAGCGGTGATTCGTTGAACCGGAAGTTGTTCACCGCCGCCACCACCGCACCGTCCTGCACCAGGTACACCCCGTCGCGGGTCAGTCCGGTCAGCAGCAGCGTCGCCGGGTCGACCTCCCGGATGTACCAGAGGGTGGTCAGCAGCAAGCCCCGCTCGGTGCACGCCACCAGATCGTCGATGCTCGCCGCGGATCCACCGGTCAACAGCAGGTTCTCGCCGGGGGCGGTGACCGACGCCCCGAATTCGGTGGCCGCGGCCCGCGGATAGGCCAGTGCGTGCACCGCCCCGTCCCGGATCCAGTCGACACGTCCGGCGTCGAGTCCGTTGTCGAACACCGACACCGCGTCCGTCGACGCGGTCGCCGACACGAACGGCGCGTACTCGAGTCCGGTGGCGGCCGGATCCGAGGTCAACGTCAACGGCAACCCGGTCAATTGCTCGCCGATCCGGGTGCCGCCCGGCCGCGACAGCGCGGTGTGACCTTCTTCGGCGCCGCGACCCTCCATCGACCACATCAGATAGATCATCAGGTCCGCCACCGCCGACGACGGCAGCAACGTCTCGTATCGTCCGGCCGGCAACTCCACGGACCGGCCGGCCCAATCGAGCCGCCGATCCAGCTCCATCAGCAGCGCGGTGGTGTCGACGTCCCGGAAGTCGCGGGTGCCGGCGCCGGCCCACGCGCCGGGACCGTTCAACCCGCCCCGTTTGCCGTGCACCTCGATCGATCCGTCCGGCTGAGTGTGCCGGCGCCGCACCCCGGTGGAGGTGCCGAGCCAGGTGGTGCGGACCTGGTGGTGCGCGAACCCGTAGAGCAGGTCGGTGCCGCCGAACCCGTCGGTCAGCGCATCGATCACCTCGTCGAACACACCGATACCGGTAGCCCGGTCA
>NZ_JBAQXC010000046.1:0-7082 GCF_049299235.1 Rhodococcus sp. (in: high G+C Gram-positive bacteria)
GCCCTGCCGCGCGGGCCGCGCGGCGCCGTCGGCGCGGGGCTGGGGCCGACGACGTCGACGGGCACACCGACGCTGATCGCCCCGACGACAGACATCGACCACACCGGGCAGATCGAGACCGTCGACGGGGTCACCCTCGAGTTCCAGATGACTCCCGGCACCGAGGCGCCGGCGGAGATGAACTTCTATTTCCCGCAGATGCGGGCGCTGTGCATGGCGGAGAATGCGACGCACACGCTGCACAATCTGTTGACTCTGCGCGGTGCTCTCGTACGCGATCCGCACGTGTGGTCGCAGTATCTGACGGAGTCGATCAACCGGTTCGCGCACCGGTCCGACGTGCTGTTCGCCTCGCATCACTGGCCCACCTGGGACACCGATCGGCTCACCGAGTTCCTGTCGGTCCAGCGAGATTTGTACGGATACCTCCACGATCAGACATTGCGCGCGATCAACAAGGGCGCCACGGGAATCGAGATCGCCGAGTCGATCGAGCTCCCGCCGGCGATCGAGAACGTATGGCACACCCACGGCTATTACGGCAGTGTCAGCCACAATGTGAAGGCGATCTACCAGCGGTACATGGGCTGGTTCGACGGCAATCCGGCCCGCCTGTGGGAGCACCCGCCCGTAGAATCGGCGAAGCGGCACGTGGAGTTCATGGGCGGCACCGAGCAGGTGCTCGAGAAGGCACGGAAATCGTTCGACGAGGGTGACTTTCGCTGGGCCGCGCAGGTGCTGAACTACGTGATCTTCACCGACCCCGACAATGCGGCGGCGAGGGAATTGCAGGCCGACACCCTCGAACAGTTGGGGTACGGTTCCGAGAACGGCACGTGGCGCAACTTCTTCCTGATGGGCGCGTACGAACTCCGCAACGGCTCGGTCGGCACACCGACCGTCACCGCGTCGCCGGACATCGCCGGGGCACTCACGATCGGACAGGTCTTCGATGCGATCGCATTGCGCGTCGACGGTCCACGGGCATGGGCGGCGAATCTCACGATCGACTGGAAGTTCACCGACGAGAACATTGTCCACCGCAGCCAACTCCGCAACGGGTTGCTCGTGCACTTCGACACCGACGGGTCGTTGCCTGCACCGGACGCCACCATCACCCTGGCCCGGCCGGATCTGATCGCGGTGGTACTCGGCGGTGCCGACCCTGGTCCGCTCGTCGAGGACGGAACCGTCGTCGCGGACGGGAGGGACGGCGCATTCGCGACCCTGGTGGGATACCTGGACGATCCGGACCCGGACTTCGCGATCGTCACGCCCTGACGGTTCCCGACCTTCGGGGTGAGCGGCGATGCCGGCACGTGCACGTGGCGAGACCGACACCGAAAGGGACGGTCGCCGCGGGTTTGTGGCCGAGCACCTTCGATGCGACACTCGCATCGAAGGTCGCAAGCGGCCTGCTGTATTTCGTCATCGGCATTGCGATCTATTCGTTGCTGGCGGGGGTCGCATCCGCCGCCCGGCGACCGGTACCTCGATCCGGGTAAACGGGCATGACAGCATCGGCGATCACGGGGGAAGCGACCAGGGCGACAGCGACGACGAACAACCACCCGATGATCGTGAAAACGATACCGAGTACGCCGAAATGCGCCGCGGACGAGGCGACCGCCCGGGGCATGTAGACCCGGCCGCCGACGTCGATCACGCTCAGCAGGGTCGCGGTGATCGCTCCGGTTGCCCACAGGACGTGTCCGGGTACGGCACCGATCGTCAGTAGGCGAGGGCACAGCGCCCAGACACAGGTCCACACCGACCATTGGGCGGCGACGGTAAGGAAGGGCTGACCCACGGACTGGATCCACGTGACGACGACGATCGACGACGCCACCGTGAACAGGACCGCGAACCATCGCCAAGCCTGGGACACACCTATTTTCGGCGAGTCCCACGCACGCCCGTACATCCGCCCCAAGGCCCGTGCGAAGGACGTTCCGCCGATCACCACCATGAACACACCCAGTACGCCGAAAGTGGCGGTGTGCGAGGTCATCTGCATGTCACTGGCAGGAAGGCCCGCCGCGTCGATCGACAGTCTGTCACGCAGGCTCCGGGTGAGATCGGAGTCGTCGACGAAGGTGCCGATCGCGATGAGAACGGGCAGCACCGACGTGAACATCTGAGCAGCCAGAGTCATCGAACGGTCGACCAATTCGATGCGGGCGAAGCCCAGCAGAATGCGTGTAATGGTCCGGCCGACCGGATGCGACGGCGGGAGCGTCGGCATCCGGCGCACGGGGGGTTTCGCCGTCATCGTTGAAGTATCCGGTGCGCCGTGGATCCGCTCCCGGAATTCCGGAGTTGCGACGACCTCGCCTGATTGTTCACCCGTGACGGATGACGCGGTGAAGCGTGCACGCCCGCACAATCGCAGTAGTTGACGGGCCAGGTTCGGCCATGACGGAGGAGCATCACGGTGGAGGGAAGCGACGGGGTCTCGCCCACAGCGGATCGGTATGCTGGTCCCGGCCCGGCGGTGGAGAATACGTGGTCCATTCCGCGAGGTCTGATCGTGTTGCTGGCCGGGGCTGCCGCGGTCGTCACGATGGCGGGTATTCGGACTTTCGCCGGGATCGTCGGCCCGGTCTTCCTCGCGTTGATCCTGACCGTGGCGATGCATTCCGTTCAGATCCGATTGGACCGTCGAGGGTTCCGGCCGTGGATCGGGATGGTGGCGGCGGTCGTCACGGTCTTCGCGTTCCTGATCGGGCTTGTCGGCGCGCTGGTGCTCACGGTTGCCCAACTCGCGTCGGAACTTCCTCAGTACGCCGATTCCTTCGATGCCCTCTTCGACGGTTTTCGAAGCACCCTGGAAGGGCTGGGCGTCAGTACCTCCCAGGTTCAGAATCTGATGTCCGGCGTCGATCTGGGCAACGTGGTGGGGATACTCGAATCGGTTCTGCTGAGCGTGCTCTCGTTGCTGTCGAGTCTCGTCTTCGTGTCGGCGTTGCTGCTGTTCATGGCTTTCGACGGGATGCACATCGGTCGCAAGCTCGACATCATCGGCAGCATCAGGCCCGACATCCGTTATGCCCTGGAAACATTCACCGACGGAACCCGGAAGTACCTGATCGTGACGACGGTGTTCGGGTTGATCGTCGCAGTGCTGGACGGTGGTCTCCTGTGGCTGCTGGGTGTCCCCCTTCCGTTCGCGTGGGCGGTGCTGTCGTTCGTCACGAACTACATCCCCAACGTCGGTTTCGTGCTCGGGCTGATTCCGCCGGCGCTGCTCGCGCTGCTGGACAGCGGCCCGGCACTGATGCTGTGGGTGATCGTCCTGTACAGCGTGATCAACTTCGTCGTGCAGTCGATCATTCAGCCGAAGTTCGTCGGTGACGCGGTCGGCATCACCGTGACGATGGCGTTCCTCGCGTTGGTGTTCTGGTCGTGGGTGCTCGGCCCGTTGGGTGCGATCCTCGCGATCCCGCTCACGCTCCTGACCAAGTCGATGCTGCTCGATATCGATCCGGCGACGCGCTGGGCGAACGTCCTCGTCAGCGACATGCGTAACGAGGACGTCACCGAGGGCGCCACCACCGACGATCGAACGACCGACGACGAACCTGCCGACGATACCGGCGGTGCGTGAGGAGGACACGACGATGCGCGCTCGGGCAGGACCTCACCGGCCGGGGAGTCGATGCTCGATCGCACCCGATGCTCGATCGCACCCGATGCTCGATCGCACCCGATGGTCGATCAACGACTCGAACTGTTCGGCGGAATCGGGCCGTGCTCAGCGTGGGGTGTCGGTCGTCGGCACGATCGACCGTGCGAGCGCCTGGATCAGGAGGTCGAGACCGGGTGTGTGCTCGGCGCCGGCACGCACCAACCCGCACACCGGAACTCGTAGCAGACGGTGGCGCTCACGCATGAATTTCAGTCCCTTCCCGGGAGTTTCGGCGGCGGTACTCGCATACAGGACAGTCCATGCGCGGGGGTTGGTGATCACCTCCAGGGTGGCGGTGTGATCGCTGGCGATCGGCGGGCCGAGCCGGACTCGTCGGCCGACCTCGAGGAAGGCGTCCTCGATGATGCGATGGATGAGGATTTGGCTGTGCCGTGGTGGCAGCAGCAGCGGATAATGTGCGAGCTCGCCGAGATCGACGGTCGAGAACGCAGACAGCGGATGCTGGCTGGAAGTGACGACGACGAGGTCCTCGACGCCGAACTCGATCGTTTCGAGTTCCGGTCTGTCGACGTCGCCGCGGATCAGGGCGAGGTCGGCGTCACCGGATGCGACGGCGTTCACGCGGTCCGCGAAGTCCTTGATGACGAATTCGACGTCCAGGTGGGGATGCTGTTCACGAACCCGGGAGATCGCGTCGAGACTCTGCGCGGCGAAGCTCATGTTCGCGCTGATCCGGATCCGGTCGCGGGGTGGGGTGGCGACCTCGAGGGCGCGGGCTTCGAGGGCGAGGACTTCGGCGGCGATCGGCATGAGGCGACGGCCGGCGTCGGTGAGGCGAACGACGCGAGTCGATCGTTCGAACAGGCTGGTTCCGAGTTCCTGTTCGAGCTTCGCGATCTGATGACTGATCGCCGACTGGGAGATGAAGCAGCGTTGCGCGGCGCGGGAGAAGCTCGATTCTTCGCCCACGGCCACGAAGTAGCGCAGTTGCCGGAAGTCCATCACGCTCCTATTTATGAGCAAACGAGATAACAGTATTTCGAATCTCCCAGGTTAGTGGACCGGAATCGGGCGGCTACCTACGGTGAATCTCATACATCGACTGCGGTGACATCGACAGCAGTTGTATCGGCAGTAGTGCGCTTCAGTGTGGAGGTTTGGGTAGTTATGGGCGATGCAGAGTTCGATCGGACGGACGTCGTCATCGTGGGTTCGGGCTTCGGCGCCCTCGCCACCGCGAAGAAGCTCGCGAAGGCGGGCACCCCGTTCGTGCTGATCTCCGAGACCACCGAGCATCTGTTCCAGCCGCTGCTGTACCAGGTCGCCACCGGTGTCATCTCGCCCGGTGAGATCGCCCCGTCGGTCCGCGCGATCCTCGCCAAGTACCCCAACGCCGACGTCCGGCTCGGCCGTGTCGTCGACGTCGACCCCGACGCGAACACCGTCGTCTACGAGGCCGCGGGCCAGCGTCACGCACTCGGCTACAAGCACCTCGTCGCCGCGACCGGTGCCCGGCAGGCCTACTTCGGCCGCGACGAGTTCGCCGAGTTGACGTTCGCGCTCAAGACGGTCGACGACGCCGAGAAACTGCGCCGCCAGATCATCCGGTGCTTCGAGGAAGCGCACATCGCCACCGACCCCGAGATCCGTAAGAACCTGCTCAGCTTCATCGTCGTCGGCGCGGGTCCGACCGGTGTGGAGTTGGCAGGCCAGATCAAGGAACTCGCGCAGCGTTACTTCGCGGAGTCGATCGGCAACATCAAGGCCACCGATGTCACCGTCACCCTCGTCGAGGGTGCGGACAAGGTGCTTCCGCCGTTCGGCGGCAAGCTCAGCGATTATTCGAAGGAAGCGTTGGAGAAGGCCGGTGTCGAGGTCGTGGTGAGCACGATGGTCACCGACATCGACGAGCACGGTGCGACCCTGAAGACGATGTCCACCGACGAGACACGCCGGCTCACCGCCGAGACGATCATCTGGTCGGCCGGTATCCAGGCCAACGACTTCGCGGGTGTTCTCGCGGAGCGCACCGGCTGCGAGACCGTCCGCGGTGGCCGACTGCTCGTCGACAACGACTTCACCGTGGGCAGCGCCGACAACATCTATGCGATCGGTGACATGGTCACCCTCGACAACCTGCCCGCGCAGTCGCCGTTTGCGATGCAGGGCGGCCGCCACGTCGCGAAGCTGATCCTCGGTAAGGTTCCCGCCGGCACCCCGTTCAAGTACAAGGACAAGGGCAGCATGGCGATCATCAACCGGTTCCGGGCGATCACCCGTGTCGGCAAGATCGAACTCACCGGTTTCATCGCGTGGGTGCTGTGGCTCGCGGTGCACCTGGTGTACCTGGTGGGCTTCCGCAATCGCTACATTGCGGTGATGTCGTGGTGCGGTTCGTTCCTCGGTCACCGGCGCCCGCACTTCTACTACGCGCAGACCGCCGAGCCGGACCAGGCCGAGCTGAAGCAGGCGGGGGCGGAACCGGCGGGGGCGGAACCGGCGGTCGCGAAATCCGAAGAGGTCGCGGAAGTAGAAGAGGTCGCGGAAGTCGAAAAGGTCGCGGACAGCACACGCGAACCCGTACCGGCCATCGCCTGAGCGACACTTCCGCGCTGCGCCCCGAACGAATCCGTCCGGGGCGCAGCGCGTTGCAGTTGGGAAGCCTGCCGCTCACTTCCGGAGCGCGTCCCTGACCTCCTCGAACGCTGCCTCGAGGAGCGCGGCGTACCGTCGGGCGTCGGGCATGATCTCCGGTGAGGTCAGTACCGTCAGCGTCAGGTCGTCGCCGTGACCGAGTACTCCGTGGGTGAGCGTGGCCTCCGACGTCAGCGGTGGGCTGATCGTTCCGAAGAGCAGCGGCCGGCCAGCCAGCGCCCACGGGGTCGTGTCCGCGACCCGAATGCTGGTCAGCACCGTGTGCATGCGGGGGGCGCGGCGGGCCTGCACACGCCGCTGGTTCGCGGCAAGTTCCACGGGCAGCAGAAACGAGGGAATCGCGCTGGTGTCGGTCAGATACTGCAGGGACTCGGCGGTCGCCGATTCGCGGCGTTCCCTCAATGCTGCCTGCACCGCGGCGGCACGCCCCAGGATCGTCCCGACCTCGGGATGCAACGCGACGTCCGTCCAGCCGATGCGGTTGACTCCGAAGGTCTCCGGGGCCGTGCCGACCGCGAGCGTGACGAACGCCGTCAGGTCCGGCGGGCACTGCCCGTCCACCTCGGCGAGGTAGCGTTGCAGCGCAACCGAGATCGTGGTCAGGGCGAGCGCGGTGACCGTGAAACCCGTCGGGAGCGGGCCGGGACGTCCCCACCGCAGAACCAGCAGAGTCCGTCGCGTGCCGGGATCCCGGCCCAGCCCGGTCGGGGCGAGATCCGGTGGGGTGGCCGATCCCGCAGCCCCCGTAGCCCGCGCGCGTGCGGCGCCGCGTACCGCC
>NZ_JBAQXC010000047.1:0-4522 GCF_049299235.1 Rhodococcus sp. (in: high G+C Gram-positive bacteria)
GCCTCCGGTAGCGCCCGCACCCCCGCTTCCGCCCCGTACGGCGCCGTCGAGCGCGGTGGGGGGCGGTATTCGCCGAGGCGAACGTGATGCGGACCGCGGCTCGGCAGCCGAAGCGTGGAAGCGGGTCGGGGAACTCGAGGCCGAACTCGGTGCGGTGCGGGCCGAGTTGGCCGAGGAACGGGCCGCGCACCTGGCCGATGTGCGGGCGCACGTCGGCGAACTGCAACGGCAGATCGAGGAACTACGTCACGAACGTTCGTAGGGTCACGTTCGCAGGACACTGTGCGAACGATCGTTGTCCGATGGTGCGATCGTTCTCGAGTTCCGTTCCGAACGTTCGAAGGGTGGGACTATCGGACCGCCGCCACATTGTCCATCCCGGGTCTGCGTGGGAGCAGGGACGCGGCCACCACGCGGACGCGTGGGTGACCAATGGGACGTACGTGTCGTCGTGGGACGATGAGCCGATGTCACGGGGGGAATACAGAAACACGACCAGCGCGCCGACGGAGGCAGCCGCGCCACGAGACCGCCGCGCCGGCCGCGAGCAAACACCGCCGCATCAACCGCACCGGACAGGCCGGGTGCGAGAGACATTCGATACCTGGCTGGCACGACCGCTGCACGACTTCCAGATGCTCGTCGGGTTGACGCTGCTGCTGGTCGTGTTCGGGCTGATGATGGTGCTGTCCTCCTCCAGCGTGGAATCGCTGCTCAGCCAAGGCTCCCCGTACGCCCGGTTCCTTCCTCAGTCGCTCTACGCTGTGGTCGGCCTCGGTTTCCTCGTGCTGATCGTCCGGCTGCCGACCTCGCTGCTGCGCCGCGGTGCGCCCTGGCTGCTGGCAGTGGCTTTCGTACTGCTCGCCCTCGTGCTCGTCCCCGGCATCGGCACCGAGATCTACGGCGCGCAGTCCTGGATCTTTGTCGGCTCGATCTCGTTCCAGCCGTCGGAGATCGCGAAGGTCGCCCTCGTCATCTGGAGCGCCCACATGGTCGCGCGCGCCACCGAGCAGCGCATCGACGTGATGAAAATCCTCAAGCCGCTGGCACTGGTGTCGCTGGCGGTGCTGGGCATGGTCGTGCTCCAGCACGACCTGGGCACCGCGGTGACGATCGCCGTCATCGTGCTGGCGGTGCTGTGGTTCGGTCAGTTCCCCACCCGGATCTTCCTGGCCGTGACCGGCGGCGGCGTCGTCGCGATGGTGGTCTTCACCGCCACCGCCGGGTACCGCTCCGATCGCATCCGCGCCTTCCTCAATCTCGACGCCGACCCGTTGGGTATCAACTACCAGGCAACCCAGGCCAAATACGCCCTTGCCAACGGCGGTGTGTTCGGGCAGGGCCTGGGCCAGTCGAATTCGAAATGGAGCTATCTGCCGCAGGCGTACAACGACTTCATCTTCGCGATCGTCGGCGAAGAACTCGGCGCGATCGGTGCACTGGTGGTGATCGGACTGTATGCCGCGGTCCTGTGGGTCGGGCTGCGGATCGCAACCCGCTCGACCGACCATTTCATGCGGATGCTCGCTGCGGTGATCACCGTGTGGATCGTCTTCCAAGCGTTCATCAACATCGGATACGTCATCGGGATGTTCCCGGTCACCGGCCTGCAATTGCCGTTGATCTCCGCGGGCGGAACTTCGATGATCACCACGTTGATGATGTTCGGGTTGATCGCGCACGCCGCCTACCGGGAACCCGAAGCGCTCGTCTCGCTCGACTCGAGCGCGGTGCGGCCGGTGCTCACTCGCATTTTCGGCCGGCCGGGAACCCGGAAGCGAACCACGCCTGCTCGCGCTGCTGCCGGTCGGTCCCGAGGGCAGCGGACCCCGGATACCGGTCGTGACCGGCCGGTCCGGCGGCGCAACTCCACCACCGACACCGATCGCGCATCCGCGCGCCGGGCCGGGCGAGGAGCACGAACCGAACCTCGCGTCACCGGTTCGGCCGGGCAGGCGACCGATCGTCGTCGGACAGCGCGTCGCTCCTGAACAGGCGACCGTCACACCAGGCACAGGCCGGTCTGCTCGACGAAGGTCAGCACCGACACCGGGTCGCCGTGCGACACGATGTTGTCGTCGTCGAACATTGCTGATCTCGGTACCGGATGCGAAGAATCGCAGTCACCTTCGTCAACTCGAAACTCTCATGCTTCGGATTGGTCCTCTGTCGCACCGAACCCCGCGGTCAGTTGCCGAGGTGACCTCGCCGTCGGTGGGAGGGCGCCGGTGCCGCGGACCAGCCACGGGATCACCACGGCCAGTGTGGACAGGTCGGTACTGTCGTTGCCGCGCTGCGGCCTCGGCCGACGTTGCTCCCGGGCAACTACACCTTCACCACCGTGAACTTCGGTATCCCGTCCAGCGCCCCGGCCAGCGTTCACGGGGGCGTCCTGACGTTGTACTCGCCCGTTGGTCCGTTCCACTACCGGATCATCGACGTTCCAGGCGGTGGGAACATCGACTCCGGTCAAGGACAGCGGTACTTCCTCGGCGGTGAGACGTTCTTCGGGCCTGTCGTGATCGGGCACAGCATTGTGGCCCCGCGCTGATCGAACGCTGCAGCGTACCGCTGGCTACATCGAACGCCGTCTCGTTCTCCAACGAGGCGGCGTTCCCGTCGGGATTTCCGTAGACGGGTCAGCGCCACGTCCGGGAACACCGGCGGCACCATGACACGTGATCTCCGGCAGCGAGAATCAGCGACGGTCAGCCGCGGCCGACGAGTCCGCGCAGCGTCGCCCACCGATTACGCAATCCCCACACGGTGACCTTGAGCAGCGCCTCCTGCACGATGTTGCCGCTCATCTTTGAGTCACCGATGACACGTTCGGTGAAGGTGATCGGCACCTCGGCAACGGTGAACCCGGCCTGCAGGGTGCGCCAGGCCATGTCGACCTGGAAGCAGTAGCCGTGCGATTCGATCGCGTCGAGGTCGAGCTTCTCGAGCACCTCGCGGCGGAACGCGCGGTAGCCGCCGGTGATGTCGGCGATCTTCACCCCGAGGGCGAGCCGCGAGTAGAGGTTGCCGCCGCGGGAGAGCACCTCGCGTCGCATCGGCCAGTTCACGACGGTGCCGCCGGGCACGTACCGGGAGCCGAGAACCAGGTCGGCACCGGCATCGACCTTCGCGAGCAGCAGATGCAGCTGCTCCGGGGCGTGGCTGCCGTCGGCGTCCATTTCCACCAGGACGGTGTAGTTCCGTTCCAGACCCCACCGGAACCCGGCGATGTAGGCGGCGCCGAGACCGTTCTTCTCGGTGCGATGCAGGACGTGGATACGGCCGTCGCCGGCCGCCGCCAACTCGTCGGCGACCTTCCCGGTGCCGTCCGGGCTGCCGTCGTCGGCGATGAGTACATGCACATCCGGCAGCGCCGCATGCAGCCGGCCGACGATCAGGCGGATGTTTTCCCGCTCGTTGTACGTCGGAATGATGACCAGGGTCCGTGCGCTCGGCGCGCTGTTGTCCCCGGCCGGCGTCGCCGCTGCCATCAGTGGTCCTCCCTTTCGGCACCGGCCCGGGCCGGTGATCCTGCGGTGCCGGCCTCGGCCGGCACGGTGTCGGGTCCGGGCTGTGGACTCGACACCGTGTTCTGGTGTCGCCGGGCGCGCACGAACGCGGCACCGGCGGCGGCGACGGCCATGATGCACAGAACGAGTTCCGGGATCGGGCCGAGCCGACTAGCCAGCGTAGTCTCCGTGCGCAACGGCACCTGCGCCACCAGGGCCGCGGGTTCGAAAAGCGGGCTCTGTTCCAGGACCGTTCCGTCGGGGGCGACGATCGCGCTGACCCCGCTGGTGGCGGCGACGACCACGGTGCGGCCGTGTTCGACGGCCCGCAGTCGGGACATCGCGAGCTGCTGGTAGGTCATTTCGGTGTCGCCGAACGTGGCGTTGTTGGTGGGGACCGCCAGAAGTTGCGCGCCGGCGTCGACGGCCTGGCGCAGCGCCCGGTCGAAGGCGACCTCGTAGCAGGTGGCGACGCCGATGGGGATACCGGCGGCATGCACCACGCCGTCACCGTGGCCGGGCACGAAATGTCCGGCGCGGTCGGCGTATTCGGAGAACAGCCGGAAGAACGACCGGTACGGCAGGTATTCGCCGAACGGCTGGATGATCTTCTTGTCGTGTCGTTCGCCGGGGCCGGACTGCGCATCCCACACGATCACCGAGTTGGTGGTGGTGCCGTCACCGTTGACGAGCACGGCACCTACCGTGATGGGCGCGCCGATCGCGGCGGCGGCCGCGGTGATGTCGGCGGCGGCGTCCGGGTTGCGCAGCGGGTCGATGTCCGAGGCGTTCTCCGGCCAGATCACCACGTCCGGTCGCGGGACGGTTCCGGCCGCGACGTCGGCGGCGAGTTCGAGGGTGCGGGCCACATGGTTGTCGAGCACCGCCTTGCGTTGCGCGTTGAAGTCCAGACCCAGACGCGGCACGCTCCCCTGGATCGCGGCGACGGTGATGGTGCGGTCCCCGTCGTCGGGTGCGGGCAGCGACGGCCACACCGCCGCGGCGCACAGCGG
>NZ_JBAQXC010000048.1:0-6275 GCF_049299235.1 Rhodococcus sp. (in: high G+C Gram-positive bacteria)
GGTCCGCGCCCCGCCATACCGATCCCGACATCGACCGCGCCGCCGGTGCGGAACTCGCCGCGTCCGCCAAGAACCTCGCCGAGCACGCCCACGTCGTCGCGGACCTGCGCGCAAGCCTCGAACCGTTCTGCACCGACCTCGACATCCCCGACCAGCCGACCCTGACGAGCACCAACCAGCTCTGGCATCTCGGCACCCCGGTATCCGGGCATCTGCGCGACCCGTCGATCACCGCACTCGACCTGGCCCTCGCCGTGCATCCGACACCCGCCGTCTGCGGCACCCCCACCGTCACCGCCCGGGAACTGATCCGGGACCTCGAGGGCGACCGCGGTTTCTATGCCGGCGCGATCGGCTGGTGCGACGCCGCGGGCGACGGCGAATGGATGGTCGCGATCCGGTGCGCCACACTCGACTCCGACGGTCGCACGCTCACCGCGCACGCCGGCGGCGGTATCGTCGCCGCCTCCGATCCGCACGACGAACTGCGCGAAACCACAACGAAATTCGGGACCGTACTCGACGCCCTCGGGGTCCGCCGGTGAGCGGGGGTGTCAGCCTCGTCGTCGGTGCCGCGCAGGGCATCGGCCGCGCGACCGCCCGCACACTCGCCGAGGCCGGCCATCGGGTCGTGCTCGCCGACCGCGATCCCGACGGCCTGCGTACGACCGCGGCACTGATCGGGGTGCCCGTCCCCACCTATCCGGTCGACATCCGCGACGGTGATGCCGTCGACTTCACGATCGGCAGCATCGAAGCCGAACACGGCCCCATCGCGAACCTCGCGCACGTCGCCGGGGTGTTCTCCACCGCGTCGATCCTCGACGGCGACCCCGACGAGTGGCGACACGTCTACGACGTCAACGTCACCGGGCTGGTGTCGGTGCTGCGGGCCGTGGGCCGGTCGATGCGCGACCGCCGGTCCGGGTCGATCGTCGTCGTCGGCTCGAACTCCGCGGGCGTACCACGCATCGGCATGGGCGCCTACGGATCGTCGAAGGCAGCGGTCGCAATGATCGTCCGGGTGCTCGGACTCGAACTCGCCGAATACGGCATCCGCGCCAACATCGTCGCACCCGGCTCCACCGACACCGCGATGCAGCGGTCGCTGTGGGAGGACCCGGACGACGACGCGGGCGCACTCGGTGCGATCGCCGGTGATCCTGCCCAGTTCAAGGTCGGTATCCCGCTCGGCCGGATCGCCGAGCCGGCCGACATCGCCGACGCGATCGAGTTCCTGCTCTCCGATCGTGCCCGGCACATCACCATGCACGCCCTGTACGTCGACGGCGGCGCGACCCTGCGCGCCTGACCCTGCCCGAAAGGACCTTTCGTGACAACCGGCTTTCAGCGCACCGCGCTCGCCGAAACAGCCTGCTACCCCGAGGAATTCGCCGAACTCTACCGCGGCGCCGGATACTGGACCGCCGAGACCCTCGCGCAGTTCCTGCCTGCCCGCGCCGCACTGTACGGCGACCGGGTCGCCGTCACCGGGCTCGACGCACACGGCGAGCATCGACGCCTGACGTACGGCGAACTGGATGCCGCCTCCGCCCGGATCGCGTCCGGGCTGCGGGAACTCGGCCTCCGGGCCGGGGACCGCGTCGTCGTACAACTGCCGAACATCGTCGAATACACCGAGATCCTGTTCGCGGTGTTCCGGCTCGGCGCACTGCCGGTGTTCGCACTGCCGGCACACCGCTCGGCCGAGATCGGCTATTTCTGCCGGTTCACCGACGCCGCCGCGTACATCGTGGCAGCGACGAGCGGCGGATTCGACTATCGGGTGTTGGCCCGCGAGGTGATCGGCGGCGCCGGGACAGCACCTCTCGTGATCGTCGCAGGCACCGCCGAGGAATTCACCGGACTCGACACACTGCGCACCCACGATCCGGCCCCGGTCACCCACCTCGATCCCGAAACGGTTGCCTTCCTGCAACTGTCCGGGGGCACGACCGGCACCCCGAAACTGATCCCGCGAACCCACTCCGACTACCTGTATTCGGTGCGGGAATCGGCTCGCATCTGCGGGGTCGACGCCGACACCCGCATGCTCGTGGTGCTGCCCGCAGCCCACAACTTTCCCATGAGCTCCCCCGGCATCCTCGGGGTGCTGCACAGCGGCGGCACGGTGGTGCTCGCGCCGGATCCGAGCCCCGACACCGCGTTCGCGTTGATCGAGGGCGAAGCGATCACGATGGCGTCCCTGGTCCCGCCGCTGGCGATGGCCTGGCTGTCCGCGCGGGCCCGCAGCGACCGCGACCTGTCGTCGTTGCGGGTCCTGCAGGTCGGTGGCGCGAAGTTCCCGGCCGAAGCGGCCGCCCGGGTCGGCCCCGAACTCGGCTGCACCCTCCAGCAGGTGTTCGGCATGGCGGAGGGACTGGTGAACTACACGCGCCTCGACGACGACGCGGACACCATCGCGACCACCCAGGGCCGGCCGATCAGCGCACACGACGAGATCCGCATCCTCGACGACGACGACGCTCCCGTTCCGCCGGGTGGCACCGGGCACCTGCTCACCCGCGGCCCCTACACGATCCGCGGCTACTACAATGCGCCCGAACATAATTCGACCTCGTTCACACCCGACGGCTTCTACCGGACCGGCGACCTCGTGCGTCTCACCGAACACGGGTATCTCGTCGTCGAGGGTCGCGCGAAGGACCAGATCAACCGCGGTGGCGAGAAGATCGCCGCCGAGGAGGTCGAGAACCACCTGATCGCCCATCCCGCGGTACTCGACGTCGCCGTCGTCGCGATGCCCGATCAATACCTCGGTGAGCGGACGTGCGCGTTCGTCGTCACCGAAGGCGACGCACCGAAAGCGCTTGCACTCAAGTCGTTCTTGCGTGACCGCGGCCTGGCCGGATACAAGATCCCGGACACGGTGCGTTTCGTCGACGCGTTCCCGGTGACCGGTGTCGGCAAGATCAGCCGGAACGAACTGCGCCGCGCACTGGCCGCGACCTTCGAGCACTGAACCACCCCAACCCCCGAAAGCGAGATCATGGCACTTCCGAAGTCCGTGTCCTACCCGCTCCCCGACGAACAACCGGCGAATGTGGTGCCGTGGACGATCGATCCGGATCGTGCGGTGCTGCTCGTGCACGACATGCAGGAGTATTTCGTCCGGGCGTTCGACCGCTCCGCCGACCCGCTCGCGACGGTGGTGCCGAACATCGACGCGATCCGCACCTCTTCTCGCGCCGCCGGTGTCCCGGTCGTCTACACCGCTCAACCCGGCAACCAGGACCCCACCGACCGTGCTCTACTGCTGGACTTCTGGGGCCCCGGCCTGACCGCCGACCCAGCCGAGACCGCGGTCATCGACGAGCTCGCCCCGCACGAGGACGACGTGCTGCTCACCAAGTGGCGGTACAGCGCGTTCATCCGCACCGACCTGCTCGAACGAATGCAGCGGTGGGGCCGCGACCAGTTGATCGTCACCGGTGTCTACGCCCACATCGGCTGTCTGACCACCGCACTCGACGGGTTCATGAACGACATCCAGGTCTTCTTCGTCTCCGACGGCACCGCCGACTTCTCCCGGCGCGAGCACATCGGCGCACTGAACTACGTCGCATCGCGGTGCGCGGTGGTGCTGCCCACCGGCGAGGTCACCGACGCGCTCGCGCGGGCCGGCGTCGCCGGAGCACTCTCCTCCGCGCGAGCCTGACCCTGCGGGGCCGAACCTATGCGGCCACGCGGTCGTCGCGTCGTGCGGCGAGGGTCGCGTACCGGCCGCCGCGTTCGAGCAGATCGTCGTGGCTACCGCGTTCGACGATCCGGCCGTGATCGAGCACCGCGATCTCGTCCGCCGCACGGACCGTCGAGAGGCGGTGCGCGATGGTGATCGTGGTGCGCCCGCGCCGCGCGGCGTCGAGCGCGCGCTGCACGGCCCGTTCGGTGTCGTTGTCGAGCGCGCTGGTCGCTTCGTCGAGGACGAGGACGCGCGGGTCGCGCAGCAACGTGCGGGCAATCGCGAGGCGCTGTTTCTCCCCACCGGAGAAGCGGTGCCCGCGGGCGCCGACGAGCGTGTCGTAGCCGTCCGGCAGCGATTCGATCAGGTCGTGGATCTGCGCGGCGCGCGCGGCATCCTCGATGTCGGCGTCGGTGGCGTCGGGCCGGGCATAGCGCAGGTTTTCGCGCACGGTCGCGTGCAACAGATAGGTTTCCTGCGAGACGACACCGACGAGCGCGGCGACGTCCGCGAGCGGAAGGTCGCGCAGGTCGATCCCGTCGATCGTGACGCGACCGGTCGTCGGATCGTGAAGTCGCGCGACGAGTGAGCCGAGTGTGGTTTTGCCGGAGCCGGTTTCGCCGACCAGGGCGACCTGTGCACCGGCCGGGACGTCGAGATCGATGTGGTCGAGGGCGTTCCGGTCGGAGCCCGGGTAACGCAGGCTCACGTCCTCGAAACGCACCGCGCCGGCGACCCGGTCGAGGTCGAGCCGGACCGGGTCGGCCGGTTCGTCGATCTCCACGGCCAGGGCGAGATATTCGAAGATGCGACTGAACAGAGCGAGCGACGCGGTGACGGACACGCCCACGTCGAGCAGGCTCATGAGTGGGCGGAACAGCGCGGCCTGCAGGCCGGTGAATGCGACCAGGGTGCCGATGGTCATGCCACCCGAGGTCGCGGGTAGACCGGCGACGAGATACAGCGCCGCGGGGATGGCCGCGAACACGATGTTCATGGTGGCCATCCGCCACCGTCCCGACAGTTGGGCGTGGACCTCGAGGTCGGCCAGGTCGGTGGAGGTGTCCGTGAAGCGCCGGGACATCGCCGGGCCGGTGCCGAGTGTCTTGGACAGCAGTACGCCGCTGATGGACAGGCCTTCGTCGATCTGGGTCTGCATGTCGGCGAGGCGGCGTTGCTGCCGCGCGGTGACGGCGCGGCGCATGAGCGCGACCTTGCGGGTGAGCCAGATGGCGGGCGGGAGCACCACCAGCGAGAGCAGCGACAGGCGCCAGCTCAGGACGGCCATCGCGACGGCGGTGCCGACAACGGTGGTGATGTTGGCGGCGATCGAGGTGGCCGTGGACGTCACCACGTTCTGCATGCCGCCGATGTCGTTGGTCAGCCGGGATTGGATTTCACCGCCGCGGGTGCGGGTGAAGAAGCTCAGGGACTGCCGCTGCAGGTGTGTGAAGACGCGGGTGCGCAGGCCGTGCATGATGCGCTGGCCGACGGTGGTGGAGATCCAGGTCTGGGCGACGCCGAGCACCGAACCGGTGACGGCCACCGCCAGCATGGCGGCGACGATCCACAGCAGCATCGGTACGTTCTGCTCGGGAATCGCATGGTCGATGGCGGCGCGGACGAGGAACGGGCTGGCGAGGGAGATCAGCGACGAGATGACGATGAGTGTGACCACGACGGCGATCTGCCAGCGGTAGGGAGCGAAGAGCGCGCCGATGCGGCGCAGGCGCACGGGTGAGTCCTGGAGCTGTCGTCGATCGAGGGGGTCTGCCTTGCCTCGTCGTGCCGGACCGCCGCCCGGGGGGAGTTGCATCACGCACATCACCTCCTGGAGTATCGGATCAATTTACTGAGGTTCCCTCACTAAGAGGTAAACGTCAAGTGAGGTAATCTCATTCCATGCCCGATTCACCGGCAGCACCCGATACACCGGCCGCGCTGCGCGATCTTCTGATCACCGCCACCCGCACCCTGCGACGACGCTGGCACCAGACACTCGAGCCGTGGCAACTCTCCCCCCACGAACACCGCGCCCTGCGGGTCGTCGGCGACTCCACCGCGGAGCCGCTACGCCTGGGCGACGTCGCGAAATCGCTGCGGATCGCGCCGCGCTCGGCCACCGAAGTCATCGACCGACTCGAGTGCCGCGGACTCACCGAGCGCCTCCCCGACCCCGCCGATCGGCGCGCGGTGTGCGTGCGGCTGACCGACGCCGGTCGCGACCTCGCCGCGCAACTCGACGCGGCCCGTGACGCCGACGCCGACGAATTCTTCACCCCGCTCGACGATCACGACCGCGCCGAACTCGCCCGAATCCTGCGGACACTCGTCGGGCCGTGACCCGCTCCGGCGCTTCCGTGACCCGATTGGACAGCCGCGGCCCGAATAGGAATGACCGAGAACACACCCGTTTGGTCCGAATGAACGATAGGTCCGATTCACAAAACCGGCTCTTCGCAGTTAGCAGTGGCATTGGCGCCGGCTGGGTGCGACCCGACGTGATCGACGAGTGCAGGCCCACCGTACCCGGCGGCGTTGGTTCTCCGGGGTACGGAACCCGAACGCGATA
>NZ_JBAQXC010000049.1:0-3591 GCF_049299235.1 Rhodococcus sp. (in: high G+C Gram-positive bacteria)
TGTCGACACTGCTCGACGTGACGATCCCGACGCGGGCGGCGGGGCCACGTTGGATCGCCAGCACCGTCCAGCTGCGTGACCGGGCCACCCCGTTGGTGGTCATCGAATTGCCCGCCCACCGCAGGGCCGCCTCCGACACGTCGGTGACCAGCACGATCGTCTCGTCGGCGGTGGAAACCCGCAGCGCCCGTTCCACCAGTTCCTGCGCCTCGATCATCGTCCACCTTCCGCGCGTGTGTTGAGCACGGTGATGCCACGCAGCAGCACCGACGGGCAGCCGTGCGAGACCGCCGCGACCTGACCGGGTTGTGCCTTCCCACAATTCATGGCACCCCCGAGCCGCCACGTCGACGGGCCGCCGACCGCCTCGAGCGCACCCCAGAAGTCGGTGGTCGTGCCCTGATACGCGACATCCCGGACCTGCCCGGCCAATTCGCCGCCGCGGATCCGGTAGAACCGCTGCCCGGTGAACTGGAAGTTGTAGCGTTGCATGTCGATCGACCAGGACTTGTCACCCACCACATACAGTCCGTCGTCGACCTCGGCGATCAGATCGGCGGTGGAGCGGTCCACCTCCCGATCCGGCTGCAGCGACACATTCGGCATCCGCTGGATCGGCACGTGCTGCGCCGAATCGGCGTAGGCGCACCCGTTGGACCGGGGCAACCCGAGCCGCGGCGCGAACGCCCGATCCACCTGGAACCCGACAAGCATCCCGTCTCGGACCAGATCCCAGGACTGCGCGGCGACCCCGTCGTCGTCGAACCCGACGGTCGCCAGGCCGTGCGGATCGGTGCGGTCCGCGGTCACATGCATCGCGGCGCTGCCGTACCGCAGCGAACCCAACAGGTCCGGGGTCGCGAACGATGTGCCCGCATAGGCGGCCTCGTAGCCGACGGCCCGGTCGTATTCGGTGGCGTGCCCGACCGATTCGTGGATGGTCAACCACAGGTTCGTCGGATCGATCACCAGGTCCGTCGGTCCCGCCACCACCGTCGGCGCCGCCGCCTTCTCCGCCAACCACTGCGGGATCGCCGTCAACTCCTGCGACCAGTCCCAATGCTCGTCGGAGGCGAGGTACTCCCAGCCGCGGCCGGTCGGGGGAGCCAGGGTGCGCATCGTCTCGAACACCCCCGCCGCCCGGTCCACGGTGGTCGCCTCGAGTTGCGGGTGGATCCGCACCCGCTGCTGGGTGATCGTCGAGCCGGCCAGGTCCGCGTAGAACACCTGCTCCTTGACCAGCACACAGTGCGCGGTCACGTGGTCGACACCGTCGGCGGCGAGCAGCCGCCGCGACAGGTCGGTGAGGATCGCGACCTTGTCGGCGGTCGGCACCGCGAACGGATCCAGATCGTACTGCGACACCCACACCGCATCCGAATGGACGGGTTCGTCGGCCCACCGCACCGGATCCCGGTTGAGCGGCCGCAGCACGCGAGCCACCTCGACCGCCTGCCGGGCCGTCGCCGCCGCCGTGTCCACGGTCAACTCGGCGTGCGAGGCGAACCCCCACGTACCGTCGATCAAGACCCGCACCGCGAACCCGGTATCGACACCGTCGGTGGCGGCCTGCACACCACCGTCCCGCAACGCCAGCGACTCGGTGCGGACCCGATGCACCCGCAGATCCGCGTGGGTGGCCCCGGCCGCGCGGGCCACCGCCAACGCCGCATCGGCCAAAGCACGCAACGGCAGGGCAAGAAACTCGGCGTCGACGGTGTTCACCCGCTCACCGTAGGGCCCGATCAACCGAATTGCTGCCAACCGAGCCGCACCACCATCACCAGCACCACGATCAGCAGCACCACCCGCACGAACCCGGCGCCGCGCGCCAACGCCGTCCGCGACCCCAGCACCGCACCGGCGACGTTGCACACCGCCATCGTCAACCCGAGCGACCACCACACGTGCCCGGTCGCGGCGAAGAACACCAACGCCCCCAGATTCGACCCGAGATTGATCACCTTCGCCATAGCCGCGGACCGCACGAACTCGGTGCCCAGCAACGTCGCGAACGAAATGATCAGGAAGGTGCCGGTGCCGGGACCGAGGATGCCGTCGTAGAACCCGATCACCGCGGCCGAACCCAGCACGACGAGCAGCGTGCGCCGCATACTCGGCGGGTCCCGCACCAGACCGGTGCCGAGCTGCGGCCGCGCCGTCACCAACACCGCGACCGCCACCAACGCGACCATCACGATCGGGATGAACAACGACCGGTCGATCAACGACACCGCCGCCGCACCACACGCCGCCAGCACCGCCGCCAGCACCGCCGCCGGGATCAGCACCGTCCACTGCAGCCGGATGCGCCGCGCGAACGTCACCACCGCGGCGCCGGTACCGCAGATCGCGGTGAGCTTGTTCGTCGCCAACGCCGTCTGCGGCGCCAGGTGCGGCGCCACCAGCAGCAGCGCGGGCAGCAGGATCAACCCGCCGCCACCGACCACCGCATCGACCCAGCCGGCGGCGGCCGCCGCGGACAGCAGCACCACCCAGTCGCCCGCATCCATGCTCGTGATTCGATCACGAGTGTGGTCGTGCCGGGTCGGGAGCAAAAATGCCCGGCCGTTCGTTGCACCGGTGTGGCCACCCGGAAGGAGCCCTGATGTTGCCTCTGTTGTTCCTCGTCTACGTCGTCGCCGAGATCGCGGTCCTCGCCGTGCTCGGCTCCGCCATCGGCGCCGGCTACACCGTGTTGCTGTTCCTCGGTGTCAGTGTTCTGGGCTATCTGATCCTCGGGGCGCAGGGCCGCCGCGCACTGCGCAACCTCGGGGAGGTCCGGGCGGGGGCTTCCCCGGATCGGGCACTGACCGACGGTGCGCTCGTCGGGCTCGGCGCCGGTCTGGTTCTCGTGCCCGGTCTGCTCACCAGCGTCCTGGGTATCTTGCTGCTGCTGCCGCCGACCCGGGCGGTGCTGCGCCCGGTCGTCAAGGTCGTCGCCGCCCGCAAGGTCGCGAACCTCGCAGCGCGCGGTGCCTGGCACAGCGAGCGCATCACCGTCGTCGACGGGCAGGTCGTCGAGCACACCGTCGTCGATTCCACCCCGCGACTGACATCGGCACCGATCCTCGAGGGCGAGATCGTCGACACCCCGCCCCGCCCGCAGCGGCCCTGACGGGGCAGACTGGACGCTCGTGAGTCCAGCACCGCACACCCAACTTCTCGTCGGCGGCCGCATCTACAGTGCCAGTGCCCCCGACGCCACCGCCCTGGCGGTCACCGACGGACAGATCGGGTGGGTGGGGGCCGACCGGCCCGGCCGCGCACTGCACCCCGACGCCGAGATCATCGACCTGCACGGCGCGTTCGTCGCTCCCGCGTTCGTCGACACCCACGTGCACGTCACCGCGCACGGCTTGGCCTTGACCGGCCTGGACCTGACCGGTACGAGCAGCCGCGCGGAGGCGCTGCAGCGGGTGCGTGACCACGCCGCCGGATGCGACGACGCGGTGCTGTGGGGGCACGGCTGGGATCAGACCCACTGGCCCGACGGGGCCGCCCCGAGCACCGCCGACCTCGACGCTGCGGCCCCCGGCCGCGCCGTGTATCTCACCCGCGTCGACGCGCATTCGGCGGCCGCGTCCACCG
>NZ_JBAQXC010000050.1:0-7765 GCF_049299235.1 Rhodococcus sp. (in: high G+C Gram-positive bacteria)
CACCGCGCTCCCCGCCGGGCACCCCGGTCGCGCATGTACCGTGCGCGGCCGGTGATGCCGTCGCGGACCGGACCGCCGACGGTGGGCGGGCGGTGGGCACTGCTGCCCGAACCCGAACCGGAATCGACGATCCGCGCCCACGCGACGGCCGAACTGCTGCTCGAACGGTACGGCGTGGTGACGCGCGGCGCCGTCACCGGTGAAGGGGTGCCGGGCGGGTTCGGGCTGATGTACAAGGTCCTCGCCCGGTTCGAGGAGTCCGGCCGCTGCCGGCGAGGCTATTTCGTCGATTCGCTGGGCGGCGCGCAGTTCTCGACGCCCGACGTCGTGGACCGGTTGCGGTCCTACGGCGAATCCCTCGAGGGGCGGCATACCGAGACACCGGCGGTGACACTCGCCGCGTGCGATCCCGCGAACCCGTACGGCGCTGCCCTGCCGTGGCCTGCGCCGCGCGCCGACGACGCCACGCGGCACCGCCCGGGCCGCAAGGCCGGTTCCCTGGTGGTCCTGGTCGACGGGAAGTTACTGCTGTTCGTCGAGCGTGGTGGTCGCACCGTCCTGACGTTCGACGACGATCCGGGGGCGCTGCGGGTGGCGTGCACCTCGCTCGCAGCCACTGTCAGAGGCGGTGGCGTCGACAAGATCGTGGTGGAGAAGGTCGACGGGCGTTCGATCCACGGCGACGATTTCGCCGCGTTCCTCTCCGAATCGGGGTTCTCGGCGACACCGCGCGGCTACCGGTTGCGGGCGGTCTGAAATCGGGGGTTTCTGCTCAGTGGTTGCGCAGGGCGTCGATCAGCTCGCCCTTGCGCTTCGAGGAATACCCGGTGAGTCCGATTTCCTTGGCTCGCTTCTTCAGGTCGGTGACAGTCCAGTCTTCGTACGAGCCGGACTTGCCGCCCTTGTGTCCCACCGACGACCGGCCCCGAGCCGCGGCCGCATTCGAGATTCGGGCGGCCTTCTCCTTCGAGGCGCCGTCGTCGCGCAGATCCTGATACAGCTCTTCGTCCTTGATCGACGGGTTCGGCATCGTATTCTCCCTTCGTCCGGGGAGTGGATACCCGATGCGCGGCCGGTCTATGCGCGGCCGGCGTGTTCGACGAGATCGACGCAGTGCTGCACCAGCAGCTCGCGGGGCACGACGACGGTGCCGTCGAGGTAGCCCATGAACACACTGGTCAGTGCGCCGACGACGCCAACGGCGATCATGTGCCGTTTCTGCGGATCCTCGATTGCCGTGAGCTGCTGTTGTGCGAGGCCGACGAAGGCCGGGGCGAGTTCGACACCGCTCCTGCCGATTGCCGGTTCGCGCAGCGGCGCCAGCAGCAGCACCCGCCCCGCGGCCGGTTCGTCGACCATCAATTCGACGAACGCGCGGACTGCGGCGTCTGCCCGCTTGCTCGCCGGGGCATTGTCGAGGGCGTCGACGAGCACGCGGCGGGCACGGTCACCGACCTCGTCGTAGACGGCGCGAACAAAGGTGTCCCGGTCGCCGAAGCTCTCGTAGAAGTATCGTTCGGTCAGTCCGGCGGCGCGACAGACCGCGCGAACATTGGATGCCGACCGGTCGACCGCGCCGAGCAGTTCGATCCCGGCCGTCAGCAGAGCCTGGCGCCGAACACGCCGACGATCCTCCAGGGCGGTTCCCGCCCAACTTCGGCGTGTTGCCTCCACCGCTCATTCCTGTCGTCGACCCCTGTGCCACCGTTGACCCCTGCGCCGGAGAATTCTACTCTGACAACATGCGTAGTCGGAATGTGCCCGCGCCGCTCGGACCGGACTCCCTCACGTGGAAGTACTTCGGCGGCTGGCGCGGCATGCTGTTCGGGCCGTGGGCCGGTTCCATGCAGAACATGCATCCGGGCCTGGGCGCCGCCGTCGAGGAGCATTCCCAGTTCTTCGACGAGCGCTGGGAACGGCTGTACCGGTCGCTGTATCCGATCTACGGTGTCGTCTTCGACGGCGACCGCGCCCCCGACACCGCCCGGCAGGTCCGCGGCTACCACGACACCGTCAAGGGCGTCGACAGCCGAGGCCGCAGCTACCACGCCCTGGACCCCGACACGTTCTACTGGGCGCACGCCACCTTCTTCTACAGTCTGGTCATGTCCGTCGAATGGTTCGACGGACCGCTCACCCTCGCCGACAAGCACCGATTGTTCGACGAACACGTGCAGTGGTACCGCCTGTACGGGATGCCCATGCGGTCGGTCCCCGAGTCGTGGGAGGATTTCCTCGACTATTGGGACCACATGTGCCGGAACGTCCTCGAAGACAACAAGGCCACCCGCGACGTCCTGGACCTGACGCACCTCGACCGGCCGCCGTTCCTGCGCTGGCTCCCGGCGCCGGTCTGGCACCTCGTCCGTCCCGTTGCCACCCGCGGATTCCTGTGGCTGACCGTCGGCCTCTACGACCAACCCGTGCGCGACCTGCTCGGCCTGTCGTGGTCGCGCCCCGAACAGCACGTGCACCGCGCGGTCGGCAGGGCGATCGGTCTCGGCACGCGACTCGTGCCGCGGCGCTACCGATATCATCCGCGAGCACGCGCCGGTTGGGACCGCGCTTCCGGCCGTATCCGGGCCGGCGCACCGATCGTGCACACCCCGGCACGGAACTTGCCGCCACGAGACAGGCGCGACTCCCCCATGCACTACAGCCCGGATGTGGCACCGCGCCGGTAGCCCGGTGGGACCGGCCGCCACGTGTCACGCTGTTCGGCATGAAGGTCGACGCCCACGCCGTTCTGCACGGCCCGTTGTTCTCGCGGAGCCAACCCCTCGACCGGGACAACGCCGCCAGCCGTATCAGCGCCTACGTCTACGGCAACATCCTGGTGCTGGCAGCACTGGTGCCGGTCGTGACCGACCACCAGTACGTCGGGATCGCCATCGTGCTGGGCACCACCGTGTCCACCTTCGTCGCCCATATCTTCGCCGAGGCGGTCGGGCACAGCGTGCGGCAGGGCGCGCAGTTGACCGCCACCGACCGGTGGCGGGAGGTACGCAATTCGGTGCCGATCCTCAGTTCCGCGGTGATGCCGTGCGTGATCCTGGCGATCGGCTGGATCGGCTGGCTCGAACCTCGGACCGCGCAGCTGCTCGCCGAGGTCGCGGTACTCGTGCGGATCGGTGGCATCGTCTTCGTGATCGGCAGGCTCAACGGCAAGCGGCCCAGCACAGGCTGGCTCGTCAGCGCCGCCGCCATCACACTGGTCGCCGTGACGGTCGTGCTCACCAAAGTTCTGCTGACCCACTGACCTGCTGGCACACTGACCTGCTGGTGCACTGACCTGCTGCCTACCCCCAGACCCGCACCGGCTCGAGGATCTCCGCACGGGCCTCGGGTGCAGCCGCGCGCAACGCATCCGCGGACTCGTCGTCGGGCCGGCTCTGCGATCGGACCTCCGCATCGACTCGCGCGCGGTAGGTACCGATCTCCCGGTCCACCGTGTCGGCGTCCCAATCCAGGATCGGCGCGATGAGTCGCGCGACCTGCTCGGCGCAGTGCACCCCCCGGTGCGGATATTCGATCGAGATGCGGGTGCGCCGGGCGAGGACGTCCTCGAGGTGCAGAGCACCTTCCGCGACGGCCGCGTACACGGCCTCCACCTGCAAGTATTGTGGTGCGTCGGTGATCGGTTGCAGCAGTTCGGGTTGCCCGTCGGCGAGGGCGAGGACCTCTTCGACGAGCGAGCCGTACCGGTCGAGCAGATGCTTGATCCGGTACGGATGCACCCCGTACTGCTCGGCGAGGTGCATCGTCTGGTTCACCAGGGCGAAATAGCCGTCCGCACCGACCAGCGGTACCTTCTCGGTGATGGACGACGCGATGCGCGACGGGATGTCCTCGGCGGCCAGGTCGACGGCATCTTCGGCCATCACACGATAGGTGGTGTACTTGCCGCCCGCGATCGCCACCAGTCCCGGTGACACCCGCGCGACCGCGTGTTCGCGGGACAGTTTCGAGGTTTCGTCGCTCTCGCCGGCGAGCAGCGGTCGCAGCCCCGCGTATACGCCGTCGATGTCGTCGTGGGTGAGCGCGGTGACGAGCACCTCGTTGACGCGGTCGAGGATGTAGTCGATGTCCGCTTTCGTCGCCGCGGGGTGCGCGAGGTCGAGATTCCAGTCGGTGTCGGTAGTGCCGATGATCCAGTGGTTGCCCCACGGGATGACGAACAGCACCGATTTCTCGGTGCGCAGGATGATCGCCGAGTCGGCGACGATGCGGTCGCGGGGCACCACGATGTGGACACCCTTGGATGCGCGTACCCGGAACCTGCCGCGTTGCCGGGACAGTGCCTGGATCTCGTCGGTCCACACGCCCGTCGCGTTGATGACCACATGGGCCTTCACCTCGGTGACGACTCCGTCTTCGGAATCGCGTACCTGCACACCCGACACCCGGTCGGCTTCCCGCAGAAAACCGACGACCTGCGTGGAGGTGCGGACGACCGCCCCGTAGTGCGCGGCGGTCCGCGCCACCGTCATCGTGTGGCGTGCGTCGTCGACGACCGTGTCGAAGTAGCGGATACCGCCGATGAGCGAGGACCGTTTGAGTCCCGGCGCCATGCGCAACGCGCCGGACCGGGTCAGGTGTTTCTGCGCGGGCACGGACTTCGCGCCGCCCATCCGGTCGTAGAGGAAGATTCCGGCGGCCATGTACGGCCGCTCCCACACCCGATGGGTGAGCGGGAACAGGAATTCGAGCGGCTTGACCAGGTGCGGCGCGAGTGTCGTCAGCGACAGTTCCCGTTCGCGCAGTGCTTCCCGGACCAGGCCGAACTCGAGTTGTTCGAGGTAGCGCAGACCGCCGTGGAACATTTTCGACGAGCGACTCGACGTGCCCGAGGCGAAGTCCCTGGCCTCGACGAGTGCGACCCGCAGCCCGCGGGTCGCGGCGTCGAGTGCGGCGCCCGCACCGACCACGCCGCCGCCGACGACGACGACGTCGAATTGTTCGGAGCCCAGCCGCTGCCACGCCTCGCGGCGCTGCTGGGGTCCGAGGAACTGCACTCCCGGTTTGTTGCTCACCGCGCCACTCCCCATGCCTCCTCGACGTATCCGGTCCCAGGCTAGTAGTTTCCACCAGGCTAGTAGTTTCCACCAGGCTAGTAGTTTCCACACCGTACCGCTGAACCTGAGCACCACTGAACCTGAGCACCACTGAACCCGAGCACCACTGAACCCGAGCGCAACCGTCACCCTTCGAGCGAGGACGCCGTGAACCAGTACATCGCCGCGATCGACCAGGGCACCACGTCCAGTCGGTGCATCGTCTTCGACCACGACGGGCGCATCGTCTCGGTCGCGCAGACCGAGCACGAGCAGATCTTTCCGCGCTCGGGTTGGGTGGAGCACGACCCCGAGGTGTTGTGGACGAACACCCGCGAGGTCGCGGCGGTGGCGCTGGCGAAGGCGGATCTGCCGGGCGGTGCGATCGTGGCGATCGGCATCACCAATCAGCGTGAGACGACGGTCGTGTGGGATCGCACCACCGGCAGGCCGGTGTACAACGCGATCGTGTGGCAGGACACCCGCACCGATCGGCTCATCGGCGAACTGGCCGGCGACGAGGGCGTCGGCCGGTACCGGGAGGCGACGGGTCTTCCACTGTCGACGTACTTTTCGGGCCCGAAGGTGCGGTGGATCCTCGACAACGTCGACGGTGCGCGGGAGAAGGCCGAGGCCGGACAGCTCGCGTTCGGCACCGTCGACAGTTGGATCGTGTGGAATCTGACCGGTGGTATCGGCAACGGGTCGCAGGAACCGGGTGTGCACGTCACCGACGTCACCAACGCTTCCCGGACGATGCTGATGAATCTCGAGACACTACAATGGGATCCGCAGATCTGTGCCGATTTAGGGATTCCGATGTCGATGCTGCCGCAGATCCGCAGTTCGTCGGAGGTGTACGGCTACGCGCGCGAACGCGGCCCGCTCGCCGGGGTTCCCGTCGCGGGCATCCTCGGCGATCAGCAGGCCGCGACGTTCGGGCAGGCGTGCCTGACACCGGGCGAGGCCAAGAATACGTACGGCACCGGGAACTTCCTGCTGCTCAACACCGGAACGACGCCGGTGCGCAGTGAACACGGCCTGCTCACGACCGTCTGCTATCGGATCGGTGAGGCGCCCGCAATGTATGCGCTCGAAGGGTCGGTGGCGGTCACCGGGTCGCTCGTGCAGTGGCTGCGCGACAATCTCGGAATCATCCGCGACGCGAGCGAGATCGAGGGACTGGCCGCGTCCGTCCCCGACAACGGCGGCGCCTACTTCGTGCCCGCCTTCTCCGGGTTGTTCGCGCCACGCTGGCGTCCCGACGCCCGCGGCGTCATCGCGGGCCTGACCCGGTTCGTCAACAAGGGACATCTGGCGCGTGCCGCCCTCGAGGCCACCGCCTATCAGACGCGTGAGGTCATCGAGGCGATGCGCGCGGATTCCGGAGTCGATCTGCGTACGCTCAAGGTCGACGGCGGCATGGTCGCCAACCGCACGTTGATGCAGTTCCAGTCCGACATTCTCGGCGTGCCGGTGGTGCGGCCGGTGGTCGCGGAGACCACCGCGCTCGGCGCGGCGTACGCGGCCGGTCTGGCCGTCGGCTTCTGGGAAAGCGAGGACGACATCCGTCGCAACTGGGCGGTCGGCGACACCTGGGAGCCCGGCATGAGCGAGGCCGAGCGTGAACGCCTGTACCGCGGGTGGAACAAGGCCGTCGAACGGACCTACGACTGGACGTGAGCGGGCGGTCGGGCGTTCCCGACGGTCCGCGTCGCGACGCTCAGACGCCGGATCGCTTCGGACAGTTCGTCTTCCGAGGAGGTCGCGAAACACAGTCGCGCGGCGTGTGTGTGGTCGCCGGTGACCGCGAACGCATCGCCCGGAACGAAGGCCACGCCGAGATCCGCTGCGACGGGAAGCAATTCGGCGGCGGTTGCAGCGGTGGGCAGGGTCGTCCAGGTGAACATGCCGCCACGTACCGGTGAGCTCACGATACCGGACCCGAATTCGTCTGCGAGAGCAGCGGACAGGGCATGTGCGCGAGCACCGTAGGTGGCGCGCAGCACCGTCAGGTGCGCGTCGAGCCAGGTGGTGTCGGCGAGCAGGTCCGCGGCGATGCGCTGGGTCAGCGACGATCCGCACAGGTCGGCGCCCTGCTTGAGCAGTTCGACGGCGGCGCACACGTCCCGGTCGGCGAGCAGCCAGCCGACGCGCAACGCCGGGGCGATGATCTTCGACGCGCTGGACAGGCGGATCACCCGGTCGGTGTGGGACGCGACGGGCGCGGGCGGTGACGTCCCGAACCACAGGTCGCCGTAGGGGTCGTCCTCGACGATCCGGAATCCGTAGCGGTCGGCGAGGGCCGCCAGGTGTGCTCGCCTGGGCGCGGACAGGACTGCGCCACGCGGATTCTGGAAGGTGGCGACGGTGTGCACGAGTACCGGCCGGGCGCCGCCGGCGAGCAACTCGTCGAGCACGTCGGTGTCGAGACCGTCGTCGTCGACGGGGATGGAGACGATTGCTGCCTCGGCGGCACGGAACACCTGTAGCGCGCCGGTGTAGGCGGGTTCCTCCACGACGACGAGATCACCCGGGTCGAGCAGCGCCTGCGCGATGAGGCTCAGCGCCTGCTGCGATCCGTGGGTGACGACGACCTGTTGCGGATCGACGGCGCGGCCGAGCCGCGCGCTTTCGCGCGCGGCGAGCACTGTGCGCAGGTCGCCGAGGCCGCAGGTCTCGGTGTACTGGGCGGTCGCCGGGTCGGCGAG